>DASSXK010000683.1:0-8214 GCA_035703945.1 Ktedonobacteraceae bacterium
CGCCCTCTTCATATTCGGCGGCGGGGAAGCATTTATTGGCGAGACCGATCTGGACGGCTTCGGGTCCGCTGACTTCGTCGGCCAGCATCGCAAGTTCCAGGGCCTTGCCAACGCCGACAAGTTGGGGTAGGAAGAAGCCGCCACCGGCGTCCGGAATAAGGCCGATACGCGCAAAGGCTTCGATGAAACGCGCTTCTTCGGAGACGATCCGCAGGTCACAGGCCAGCGCCAGATTGCAGGAGGCTCCGGCAGCGGGTCCCTTCACGGCCGCGATGACGGGCTTTTGCATGCTGCGGATATTGCGGACGATGCGGTGATATTTTCCCAGCCCTGTGCCAAGTTCAAAGGGTTCCTGTCGAGCGTGACGGGCCTTGAATGAGTTGAGATCCTGGCCCGAGCCAAAGGCTTTGCCTGCTCCAGTTATTACGACACAACGGATCGCTTCGTCGGCTGCGGCCGCTTCGGTGGCTTCGCCAAGTTCGGTAAGCATGGTATCATTAAAGGCATTATAAACTTCCGGCCGATTCATCGTGATCGTCAGTACACCGTTGTCCTGCTGGATCAGCAGAAACTGGAAGTCCGTTCGCATGCAGAGCTCCTCCTGAAAGGGATACGGGGGACGGGGGACGGCAAGGGCGCTGCCCTTGCATCCCGGCAGGGGAACCTTGTTCCCCTGCACCCCTTTTAATTTAAAATATAGCGTTATTTGATGGCAAAAAGGTTCAAGCTAGCGTTGGCAGGTCTAACATCAAGACTTCTAGGGCGATTCGGGCACCTACGTTTTGATCGAGCGAGTTCATGGTGCGTAAGATCGCACGCACGACTTTCTCGGATTCAGCGGCTCCGAGCTTTTCAGCCTGCTTTTTGAGCAGATCGCGCATATCGACGTTGACTATCAGATCCAGGCTGCCGTTAGCGGCCAGAACCATGTCGCGCCACCAGAGCAACCATAGCTCAAGTATAGCATGAAGTTTATCGGAATCGCCGCTCAGCCGTTGGGCTACTTCAAAACGCTGCACCCGGCTTTGCGATGGCAGGCGGGTTAGCATTTCAAGTTGCGATTTGCGATCCTGTAACATATCTTCATCTTCAACGGCCTGAACAGCCCAACCCATTCTTCCAGCGGCCAGGGCAGCAATCAGGGTTGACTCGGCTGGGTCTACCTCCCAACGCTGCTCCAGCGCCGTTTTGACCTGGCTGGTTGTCAACAGATGCATGGAGATCATCTGGACACGGGACTGAATGGTCGGGAGCAAGAGGCTGGCATCGGGCGCAGTCAGCAGCAGGACGACCTCCGGCTCAGGCTCTTCAAGGGTCTTGAGGAAGGCGTTGGCGGCCTGGACATTCATATTGTGAGCGCCTTCGATAATGAAGATGTTGCGACGCCCCTCCATAGTGCGACGAGCGGAGCTGCCCTGCAACTCGCGCACCTGCTCAATCACGATAAATTGCCGATCGGCTGGCTTTGAGATGTAATGAACATCGGGATGATTGCCGTGCAGCACCTTGCGACAGGACAGGCAGTGATTGCAGGGGTCCGTAGGGGCGATCCTGGGGTCTGGACCACTGGTGCAGAGCAAGGTCTGGGCCAGGCGTTGGGCCAGCAGCGTTTTGCCGATATGCTCCGGACCGGTAAAAAGATAGGCATGCCGAACTCGCTCCGCCAGAAGAGCGCGGCGCAAAATATCAATTGCATGTTCATGGCCAACCATCCCCCAGTTTTGCGTTGAGGAGATTGGCGCTTCTTCTATGATTCCATCCATGCGTGCATCGTATCAAAAAGGTGCTTGAATAGCAAGAGAATTAGAGGGCAAGGCCATGCAAGCACACACCGGAATTCCAGGCATCAATGTGCTATAATATGCTTCATGAGTGCTCGTTTTAGCTATTTAACACACCTGCTCTGTAGCCGGTGCCAGCAAAAATATTCAGCGGATCAGCTTCAGACGGTCAGCCCATGCTGCAATCGTCCGTTGCTAGCACAATACGACCTGGAAGCACTCGCACATGATGTCAAGCGAGATGAGATCGCAGGTCGCGAAGCCACAATGTGGCGCTACCACGAATTGCTCCCGGTCAGAGAGCCACAACACGTCAAGAGCCTCGGAGAAGGCATGACACCACTGCTTCCAGTTCCTCGATTAGCCCCGGCGGGATTAGAAAATGCTGCCCGCTTGTTTATTAAAGATGAGGGGCAGAATCCAACCGGAAGCTTTAAAGCACGTGGGATGTCCGCCGCCGTTTCGCGAGCGGTCGAGTTGGGAGTGCAGGGGGTGGCGACCCCGACGGCGGGAAACGCGGGGGCCGCACTTGCTGCCTACGCAGCCAGGGCGGGTCTGCCGAGTTATGTGGTCGCACCGGAAGATGCACCAGCAAGCTGCGTGCAGCAAGCCAGGATGTATGGAGCCGAGGTGCAACTGATTCCTGGCCGCATCAATGACGCAGGCAATCTGGTGGCCCGTAAGATCCAGCAGCGCGAGGGCTGGTTTAACCTCGCAACCTTAAAAGAGCCCTATCGCGCCGAAGGCAAGAAAACGATGGGACTGGAGCTGGCAGAACAGCTTGGTTGGCGGCTGCCCGCTGCGATCATCTATCCAGCAGGCGGAGGAACCGGGATCGTAGGCATGTGGAAAGCCTTCGCGGAACTCCAGACGCTTGGTTGGATTACGGGTCAGCGGATGCCAAAAATGATTATCGTCCAGGCCGAGGGCTGCGCACCACTTATTCAGGCCTTTGAGCAGGGGAAAGAAGAAGCGGACCCCTGGCCGACAGAACAGGCCCAGACACAGGCGGCCGGTTTAAGAGTACCGGTCGCAATTGGAGATCGTTTGATTCTACAAGCCGTCCGTGAAAGCGGCGGGACAGCACTGCGAGTCAGCGACGAAGCGATGTGGAAAATGGTCCACCAGGTCGCGCAGCGCGAGGGGATGTTGATTGCCCTGGAGGCAGCGGCGACAGTTGTGGCCTACCACGAACTGCTGGCAAAAGAGTTTTTGCGACCTGAAGATGAGACAGTATTGTTCTTTACCGGGAGCGGATTGCAAGATATAACATACTTGTCTCGCGCAGAGTAGCGTAGTTCACAGCAAAAGACAGAGGGGTATGCTATGCTACGTCTAAAGTTCTCGATCTAAATAATAAGATTCCTCTGCTAACACAAGGTATTGATGTAACCAATGGACTTCCCTATCCGTTCATATACTACAAATAGAGGTCTGCATTCTTCCAATGAGACATCAAAAGAAACAAATGCAGCGGCTTGTGAGACCGATTCCTTGCCAGATAATGGTGAGCAAGGTCGCGTCCCCCAGGCCGTGGAGGGCGAGCCTGAAACAAAACAGCTCGCCTCCCAACCCGAATCTGTCTCTTACGAGGAAGTAGAGCGGGTAGATGTTGCTGAGTTTGAAGCGATCTTTCTGAAATTTCAAACTCCGATTTCAAACTTCATTTACCACTTGATCGGCAATCGTGAACAGGCATACGATCTCACGCAAGATGTGTTTGTAAAAGCATACAAAGCACTACTTGCTGGTACAACCGTACAGCCCCGAGCATTATCGGCCTGGCTCTATCGAATCGCAGCAAATACAGCCACAGACTCACTGAGAAGGCGCAGGCTCATCTCCTGGCTTCCACTCTCGCTCTTTAACGAGGATCGTGGAATCGGAGCGGGTGTCGTGTCTGAATCGGGTGGAACCGCCTCAGAAAACTTTTCGAGCACAGGTGATGATGCCGTGCATGAAAGCAAAGGTGGTTCAGCGAGTACTCTGTATGAGCGAGGAGGCTATGATGGTGGAATGTTTGAAAGTCGTATCGCAGACAGAGAAATTGTCCAGCGCATCTTTCAAAAATTGCCAGAAAAATATTCAACATGTTTATGGCTTTACGAAAACGATGGTTTCTCTTGCGCCGAAATTGCAGAAATTTTGAGTATTAGCTCGTCCGCTGTTAAAATGCGTTTGATGAGAGCAAGAGAACAATTTATAACCTTGTATAAGCAAGAAGTGAGTGACAAGTAGTGAATTGTACCCAGGCACAAATATTGATCGCCGCTTATCGAGAACTGAAGCAGGGTGATCCTCAAGCCATCGAATTAGACAGGCATCTGGAAGAATGCGCGGCCTGCCGTAGTATTCTCGCACGCAATAGCATCATCGGGGAAAGCTTACGCTCGCTCCCCGTCATTGAACCTGCACCAGAGCTGCACGCCCAGTTAATGCAGCACCTGGCAGCCGAACATGCCAAATTTATGCAGCAGTCGGCAGCGGGCACGCCAGCCGCCCCGGCTTTCCTGAAACCATATTTACAAGAACATGCTCAGCACACCCACCAGGTAGACGCATTTGCCGCGCTCTCAACGGCCGAAACGGGTCCGATCCCGATCATTCGCCACCTGCCCCGGCAGCGGAGACGCCGCCCGATCACAAACCAATTCGCGATCATCGGGCTGGTCGCATCCTTCTTGATTTTAATTATGATGGGTGGACTCACCTCGCTCCTCTTTATCACCAAGGGCAACCCACAGGTCGCCCCCAACAAGAGCGATAGTGTCGCCCCACCAACCAGCGTCATTAAAGAGACCTACAATACCCAAACCAGCTATACGCATGTTGCCAGCGCCATCGGAACATCGAACGCGATCTACTACAGCGCCCACAACGATGCCACCCAGTCACAATGGATATTGATGCAACTCAATCGGGCAACCCGCATTAGTACACCGCTGCTAGACCAGACTGGCAACAGCACCCTGTTGCTACTCAGTGGCGATGCCCAACACCTGGTCTGGCTCCAGCTTGACCCGGTCAAGGTCCAAACAATCAAAAGTTCATCCGGCCTGGAAAAGACACAGACCGTGCAAAGCTGGAGCCTGCACGAAATAACCCTGTCGCAGCCTAATTCGATCCTCAAAAACCAGCAGAAAATTAATGAAAGTACGCTCTTCAGCAGCACCTTTATTCAGAATCAGCTACCAATCTGGATACACAATCCCGTCCAGGGCGTTGCCATGATGGGCAAAAATCTGTTGGCCAGCGTCATTGACAATAAGGGCATCTCGCATCTTGAAGAATACCAACTGGACGCTATCGATCCAGCCAGCAGCATGCGAGAGATCGCAACCGGCAAACACAACCATATCTTGACCTCCCCAACAGCAATGGCAGATGGCTCACAGATATTCTGGGCCGATGAATGGGAATCAAGCAATGGTACGCTCAACAGCAACATCTGGACGGAGCAAGCACGTGTCGCCCAACCAAATTCCCTGGGGCGCTGGGCAACGCACATGACCAAAGTCAAATCGGAGTTCCTGGACAACGGTAGCGCCTTCCGCCCGACCGTGGTAGGAAACAGCCTGTTCTGGCTCACCACTGTGGACCTCACAAGCAACCAGGGCACACCGACAGCCTCGCCCACGCCAACCCAGACGCCAACGCCTGCGGCCACTCCTGGGCAGGTGATTCCATCCAGCGTAGATCCCAGCATCTACGCGGCCCCGGTCGATCAAACGATCCGTGGCTCACTCGTAATGCTTCCATTAAATGGGGACCCGAGCGCAACGGTGACAACAATCAGTACGAGAGGACAGGCGATGAATCTGCAAGGTGGGGCCACCTTTATCCTCTGCCGCACCGATACAGACTACGAAATGTTTGATAGCAACGGTACGCCCTACAGCGTTGGTAGCGACCTGGATCAAGCACTTTTCATCTCTGTTAATCACAACACAACAGTCTGGACCGATGCCATCAAGCCGGATGCCGTGACACCGACCCCACAGGTTCCAGCCGGAGTCACCCTATCAGAGTTCACCTGGCCCCCAATGCCAACCCCGGCCCACTAGCCAGGATAGACACGAAGCGAGCGCCTTTCTCCATAATTCAAGAGAAAGGCGCTCGCCTTTTTAGTTAGAGACTGAAAGAGCTTCGAGAAGCTAGCAGCCGAGCGTTTTCGCAATCAACATACGTTGCACTTCGCTGGTCCCCTCACCGATCTCATTCACCTTGACGCTGCGCCAGTAACGCGAGACGGGATACTCATCCATAAAGCCATAGCCACCGTGGATCTGCACAGCCTGATCGGCGGCGCGTGTCGCCGTTTCAGAGGCAAACAGCTTGGCCATCGAGGCCTCGCGGGTATAGGGACGGCCCTGCATATGCAACCAGGCAGCTTTATAATACATCAAGCGGGCCAGTTCGATCTCGGTCTCCATATCCGCCAGCTTGAACTGGATGGCCTGGAACTTGCTGATCGGTTGACCAAACTGCTTGCGTTCTTTGGCATAGCTCAAGGCCTCATCCAGGCAGGCCTGGGCCAGACCGACCGAAAGGGCGGCAATCGCGACGCGTCCGGCATCGAGAATCTGCATAAACTGCCTGAAGCCATCCCCACGTTCGCCGACGATATTTTCGGCTGGAATTTCACAACTTTCAAAGGCCAACGGGCGGGTATCGGAAGCCTTCCAACCCATTTTGCGATAGGGCTGACCAATCTCATAACCGGGCGTACCCTTTGGAACAATCAGATTCGAAATCTCTTTGCGACCATCGGGCCGCTGACCCGTGACAGCCGTAATCGTCACACCGCCAGTCATATCGGTGCCAGCATTCGTAATAAAGCACTTTGAACCATCGATATGCCATTTATCGTCGCGTAGCACGGCGCGGGTCTGTGTGCCGCCAGAATCGGAGCCAGCCTCAGGCTCGGTCAGACCAAAGGCCCAGAGCTGCTCTCCACGTGCCAGGGGCATTAGATAGCGCTCCTTCTGCTCCTGGTTGCCAAAGAGATGGAAAGGGGTCGCCCCAAGTGACGTATGAGCCTCCATCGTGATACCGACCGAGACGTCGCCACGGGAGATCTCTTCGATCGCCAGACAATAGGAAAGGAAATCAGCGCCTGCGCCACCATATTCTTCGGGGAAAGGCAAGCCAAGCAAGCCCAGTTCACCCATCTCCCGGACAATTTTATAAGGGAACGAGCCGGTCCGATCAAGCTCTTCTGCTTGCGGCTTAATCTCCTGCTCGGCAAAATCACGACAGGTATTCCGAATAGCCAACTGCTCCTCACTGAGCGAAAAGTCCATTTTTGTATAGCTCTCTTTCCGTTGCAATATCCTCAATGAGTCAAACAAGATCGGTGCTCACTTCCGCGAGGCACATCTACCTTCTCAACCCTCAAGAGATCATATGCAAATGCAATAGGGATCTATCATGTATATCAAGAATGCTCCAGTGCATCTTGCTGTCCAACTCTATTATAGTGTCAAGGAAGCACGCGTTCAATAGACGATCTGTTTTTTGGGGTGGGAACACATGGCAGCGAAGAGTTCAAACGCAACTGATACATGACTATAAGAATAAAAATACTTCGTATTCATTTTTACATCTTTTACTTGACATGATACAATGCGCGATAAAGCAAAAGCCTAGAGTGAATTACATTCAAATCGCCAGCAAGCACGAGGAAAATTTCATGAGCGAGTCCACATTGCGATTTACCCTGGCCCTGGTTGGAAAAGGATGGTTAGAAGCCTCGCTTTCAGATGGAGCAAATCAGGCGATGATAACAGCTTCCTATCTTTCCAACGCCATTACAGAGTTGCTTCTGATTTGTACTTCCTTAGTTGAAGGAGCACAGGAAGGCCAGTGCATCTGGAAAGAGGAGCCGGGAGAATATCGCTGGCTCTTCACAGGACACGAAGAGCAAATCAAGATTCGCGTCCTCTGGTTTAATGGATCTATTACCCATCGGCCAGATGAAGAAGGTGAATGCAAGATCAGTATAGAGTGCTCCCTGCTCAAGTTTGCAACCAAACTCAAAACTCAGCTCGATCAACTTCTGAAAATCTGGGGCATCGAGGGATACAAAAAGGAATGGGGATATGCTTTTCCACAGGTAGAACTGGAAAAATTGAGACTGTTACTGAAGGAGAAACGGGATCAGGCTTCTTACCTGTGAAGAGCAAACAACCAATTCGTAAAACGCTCGCTCTCACTTGACCACCCGCCCCAATAGTCAATGAGTCCTGTACATTCGAATCACCACAAATAGAAGCAATAAGAGACTTCCCCCCAATAAAATCGTACCTACATAATCGGGCAATTTATTATATAACAAGCTATTTAGCGCCAATAAAAGAAAGATCAAGGTAAAAGAGAGAGACAATAATCCTTTCAAGATATGTAGCTGGCTATACCAGGGATTAGCTGCTGG
>DASSXK010000220.1:0-3160 GCA_035703945.1 Ktedonobacteraceae bacterium
GAATATTCCTTATTCGCGAAATCCCTTTTTTACGGGGCGAGAAGATACGTTAGAGCATCTTCACGCAGCGTTCATGACCGATAATACCGTGGTTCTTGCCGATTTACAGGGTATCACAGGTTTAGGAGGGGTTGGGAAAACACAGACGGCACTTGAATATGCTTACAGGTATGGCTCCGAATATCACGCTGTATTCTGGGCTCGCGCAGACTCGAGACAATTGTTACTCTCCAGTTTGGTCGAGATTGCGCAAAGATTGAGCCTGCCCGAATCCAATGACCAGGACCAGTTTCTTATTGTTGACGCTGTATTGCGCTGGTTCCGTTCTCATACAGGGTGGCTTTTAATCTTTGATAATGTAGATGATCTTTCTACAGCAGAGCCATATATACCAAGTCAAGGATCAGGGCATATCTTACTCACGACCCGGGCCCACGCTTTAGGAGGGTTTGCTCAGTCGGTGAGGGTCTCAAAAATGGAGCCAGATACAGGGGCGCTGCTGCTCCTTCGCAAAGCCGGTCTACTTCCCACGCAGGCTACGCTGGAGCAGGCACAAACGGCTGATTGGGGCTTGGCCTGGGCAATCTCTCTGGAACTAGATGGGCTTCCCCTGGCTCTCGACCAGGCCGGGGCGTATATCAAAGAAACAAAATGCCCCCTCTCAGAGTTTCTTCCCCAATATCAACTGAGGCACAGGGAAATTCTTGATGCGCGAAGAGATCTCTCAGGAGTATCCTGAGTCTGTTGCCACAACCTGGTCCCTCTCTTTTGAGCGCGTTCGCCAGACTGATCCAGCCTGTGCTGAACTTCTGACCTTTTGCGCTTTTTTGGCACCTGATGCGATTCCAGAAGAGATGCTACCTGGCGTTGCATCTTACCTGGAGTCACCATTACGCCAGGTTATTGTTGATCCGATAGCATTCGATCGGGCTGTCGCGCTTTTGCTGGCCTATTCTCTTGTAGGAAGGAATGCCAGCAATGACACATTGAATATCCACCGTCTGGTCCAGGTGGTGCAGCAAGATACGTTGTCGGCTGAGGAAAAAGCATACTGGATGGAACGGGTCGTACTGACTGTGAACCATACCTTTCCATCAGGAGACTTTACCACCTGGACGAGATGTGAGCGCTTGATCCCCCAGGCGCTGGTTGGAGCAAACTGGATCAGGCAGGTGGAACTGGTATCGTTTGAGGCTGTTCGTCTCTTAAATCAAGCTGGGTACTATCTGGAGAAGCGTGGGCAGTATGCTGAGGCGGAGCCACTCTACCAACATGCACTTGGGATCTATGAAAAGAAGTGGGGAACTGACGATCTAGGAACGGCAACGATACTCAATAACCTGGCTCTGCTTTATAGCGATCAGGGAAAGTATAAAGAGGCGGAACCGCTGTATCTGCGTGCCCTTGCGATCCGAGAGCAACGACTGGGAACAGATCACCCTGAGACGTTCCAGAGTATGAACAACCTTGCAAGTTGTTATCAGGATCAGGGGAAGTATGCTCAGGCAGAGCAACTGTTTCAAAAGGCGCTTGCCAGCGCTGAACTGCGGGAATCCGATCCATTGTTAATTGCGGCTATCCTTAACAACCTTGCCGACCTCTATAGAAGACAGGAAAAATACACTGCTGCGGAACCACTCTATTTACGGGCGCTTGCTATCTATCAACAGCAATTGGGGACGGAGCATCCTGACACCGCGATAAACCTCAATAATCTGGCGGTCTTTTATAAGGATCAGGGAAAATTTACTCAGGCTGAGTCTTTGTACCAGCAGGTACTTGCAATCCGAGAGCAGCTTCTGGGAAACAACCATCCTGATACCGCAACCAGCCTGAATAACCTCGCGATGCTTTATGAAGCTCAGGGGAGATATACGGATGCGGAATCCCTTCAGAAGCGTGCCCTGGAAATTCGTGAACAGAAACTGGGAGCCGAACATCTCGATACTGCTCAAAGTCTGAATAACCTGGCCGAAATCTACCGCATTCAGGGGAAATATGCGGAGGCAGAAGGGCCCTTTAAGCAAGCGCTGATGATTCGAGAGCAGCAATTGGGGCCCGAACACATACAAACAGCAACCAGCCTGAATAATCTGGCGCTGGTGTATAAGAGTCAGGGAATGTATGCGGAGGCGGAACCGCTGTATCTGCGAGCTCTCGCTATTTATAAAAGCCAGCTAGGTACTGAACATTCATCCACGGCGCTCTGTCTGAATAATCTGGCGGACCTGTATCATCACCTGGGGAAGTATGCGGAGGCAGAGTTATTATTTCTGTCGGCGTTAAACATTTATGAGCGGCAATTGGGGACCCAGCATCCTTCAACAGGGAGTGTCCTTAATAACCTGGCGCTTCTTTACCAGAATCAGGGGAAGTACGCTGAGGCAAAGCTACTCTACGAGCGAGCGCTCGAAATTTTCGAAAACGCCTTTGGACCAGAACATCCTGTTGCACAGATTATCAGGAAAAACTATGGGCTTCTTTTGGGGATGAAGGAAAGTCAAGTTCGTTATAGAGTTGACACAAACTAAATCTATGTCAACAAACGTTCTATATGTATCACTTGCTGAAGCCCGAAAGGCATGTGCGATATTCTAAGCATCAGACAGAATTAAATTGATGGATTGGATGGATGGAGAAGCTCTACTAATCAGGAGTAATGTAAAATGGCAATATCCCAAAAGCCGTCACCTTTATGGAATGTTCCTTTTCAACGCAACAAATATTTTACCGAGCGCGATGACGCGCTCCAAATACTTCATCAGGAACTGCAACTTCGGGATGTGATTGCACTTTCCCAACCGCAGGCAATTACTGGCCTGGGAGGGATTGGCAAAACGCAAATGGCCCTGGAATATGCTTATCGCTATGGTAGCCAATATTCTGCCGTGCTATGGGTCAGAGCTGATTCTCCAGTCAATCTTGTCTCTAGCTTTGTGGAACTTTCACATGTGTTGAACTTGCCCGAAAGCGATGAACAGGACCAGAACATCATTGTTGCCGCAGTGCTGCGATGGCTACGCCATAATTCCAATTGGTTACTGATCTTTGACAATATGGATAACCCTTCTGTCGCTGAACCGTTTGTGCCCAAAACTGGAAATGGACACCTTCTAATTACGACGAGGGCAAAAGCCCTGAACCAGCTTGCGTGGTGTGT
>DASSXK010000277.1:0-4373 GCA_035703945.1 Ktedonobacteraceae bacterium
TGACACTCCAGCGCATCAAGAAGAAAATGACCACAAACAATAGCCCTTACTCCAAACCTCCTCAATGGAGATCCGAAAATGGCCCCGTTAAAACCCCAAATTTGGCTCTTGTAGGAATGCCATTCTGATTCTATAGTGCCATAAAGATAGAAACCCTCTTCTACTAACCAGTAACACCCGGAAGTATATTCATCTGGAAGTATATTCAAAGGAGTGAAGCACATGAATTCCATTCTCCAAAAAGAGCAAGCTGAGCGCTTTCGCCAGTTCCATCATCAGGCCACCCCTCTCATTTTGCCCAACATTTGGGATGCGGCCAGCGCCCGCGTTATAGAGCAAGCTGGCTTCAAAGCAGTTGCCACGAGCAGTTCGGCCCTTGCCACAGCGCTAGGATATAGCGATGGTCAACAGATCAGTCGCGATCTACTAAGCGAGACGCTTGCCAGGATCACGCGCATAGTTGAATGTCCCGTCACAGCCGACATCGAAGCGGGCTATGGAAACTCAATTGAAGAGGTACTTCAGACGGTTAAAGCCGTGATAGAGGCCGGTGGTGTCGGCCTCAATATCGAGGATTCTCAGATCCAGAATAAACATGCCCTGGTCGATACTTCTTACCAGGTTGAACTGATCCAGGCCTTGCGTGAACTGGCCGTATCTATCGAGATACCATTTGTAATTAATGCCCGCGTCGATGTTCTTTTGCGAGCAATCGGCGAGCCTGAAAACCGGCTTGAGCATACCATTCAAAGAGCCAATGCCTACCTCCAGGCCGGTGCAGATTGCATCTATCCGATTGGTCTGCTTGACCGCGAGACAATTTCTTCGCTGGTGCAGGAGATCAATGGGCCAATCAATATTCTTGGTGGCTCTCCACAACCCACGCTCCCCGAACTTGGAGCATTGGGAGTAGCACGCGTCAGTCTCGCCAGTGGCCCAATGCGCTCAGTCCTCGGACATTTGCGGCTGATTGCTCAGGAACTCCTTGAGTACGGCACCTATACCAGCCTGGGCAGTAAAGCCCTCTCCAATTTAGAGTTTGGATCGCTCTTCAAGCAATAAAGAAGGGGATACAGCACCAACTATAGTCCTTGTAGAGCCTGCGCGAGGCACTTTACACCCTTGCGCAACTCTTCTGGCGAGGCCCCTGCAAAGCCTAACATCAAACCAGTGCGTGGGTGCGCCCACAACCTGGATTCCGAAATAAGTTGAATATGCAGGCCACTTGCCTCAATCTGGCGCGTAGCCATCTGTACATTCACGCCTGAAGGCAGCCAGGCGAGCAGGTGCATACCTGCTTCCGGAATAGTAATATTCACATTGTCACCAAACTCCTGCCTGAGTGCCTCTATAAGGGCATTTCGACGCTCCAGGTACAGGGAGCGCATTTTACGTAGGTGACGCACAAAATGACCTTCACCCATAAAATCCGCCAGGGCCATTTGTTCCAGCAATGGGAGGTGCGTATCGATCAGACGGCGCGTTGCAATAAAGCCTTTCAGCAGCTCAGGGGGAGCAACAAGGTAGCCCAGGCGCAATGAGGGAAAGAGCACTTTGCTAAAGGTGCCAATATAAATCACACGGTTGGTGCTATCAAGACCCTGCAAGGACTCCAGAGGCCGTCCGCTGAAGCGATATTCGCTATCGTAGTCATCTTCCACAATCCAGGATTGTGCTTCTCTTGCCCATTCCAACAGCGCCAGCCGCCGATTGAGGCTCATCGTTACCCCGGTTGGCAACTGATGCGAGGGCGTCACAATCGCCAACCTCGCCTCTGGGCAGAGATGCCGTCCAACCTCAACATTCAACCCCTCTCCATCAACCGGGATCTCGATCATTTTTGCGTCGTTTGAAAGGAGCGCGCCATATGCACCCTGATAACCAGGATCTTCCACCCAGACTGGATCGCCTGGATTAAGCAAGACGCGTGCGATCAGGTCCAGCGCTCCCTGCGCACCAGCCGTCATAACGATCTGCTCGGGTGAACAATGGACCCCACGTGTCACGCCAATGTGGGCCGCGATAGCCTCACGCAATGGTCCATAGCCCTGCGCATTCTGGTAGGAAGCGTAGTCTTGTAGCAATTGGCGAGCATTTCGTGCCAGCAAAGCTGCCCACTTCTCGTATGGAAAATATGTCACATCCGGTTGTCCAACCCGAAATACGCTCGACCCAGCCTGCCCCGGTTCGCTGGATAAGATATCCAGAGCAGGACTGTTGATGAGTGTTTGACTGCGTCGTGAAAGCAATGCAACGTGCTGATCTGAATGTTCAGTTCGAGATGGATTGGTGGACCTCCTGGACCCCTGCTGCAACTGTTCGGGCTGAAGTTTGGCAATCCGCGTGCCATCTCCAACTCTGCTCTCGATGTAGCCTTCCAGCAACAACAGCTCATAGGCCAGGGCGGTCGTATTACGTGATATTCCCAGTTCGCTTGCCAGGGCACGGGTGGAGGGCAAGCGTGCCCCGACCTCCAACTGTCCCGCAAGAATCATCGCACGCAAGCGCTCGTACAATTGCTTATAGAGCGGCATGGTCGCATGCTGATCAAGGCTGATCTCTGGCTGGTTGATTTGTGCGGCTCTTTTTGGCACGGTTGGACCTTTTCTGTCTATTCAAAATCAAGCGATAAATGGCCCCTTTAAAATAGCATAAAATGGCTCTTTGAACAAGTCCATTATTGTGATAATCTACTGGTGGAAAAACAAGTGCAATAACGACAAAGAAGGAGCAAAACATATGACCGCTAGAATGAACTACTCGAAGGCTGCACCAGGAGCAATAAAAGCCATGAACGGGCTTGAAAGCTATATCGCCGATTGTGGCATCGAACCTGCCCTCCAGGATCTGATCAAGCTACGCGCCTCGCAAATCAATGGATGCGCCTATTGCGTTGATATGCACAGCCTGGATGCCCGTGCAGGAGGCGAAACAGAGCAACGCCTCTATGCCCTCCCCGTCTGGCAGGAGACGCCTTTCTTTAGCGAACGCGAGCGAGCAGCCTTGTTGTGGACAGAGAAACTGACCCTGATCTCAGTTGACCACGTCCCCGACGAAGTCTATGAGCAGGTGCGTCAACATTTTTCCGAAGAGGAGCTTGCCAACCTGACAATGATCATTGCAACGATCAATGCCTGGAATCGCTTCGCTATTAGCTTCCGCTCAGTCCCTGGACACTATAAACCCCAGAAACACGAGTAGCAAGACATTCGTTGCTCTTAGCGATGTCCTTCCAAAATAAAAAAGCAGGGGAAGCTACATTCTCCTGCTACGCACAAAGTTCTGTATTCGCTTTATGCCTGGATTTGTGCCATCAACCCTTGATACCACTCTTCCCCAAAGCGCAGCGCCCCATACCACAGCAGATTCGGCTCGCCGGTCGCCGAAATCCGCCCGTGATGGCTCAAGATAAACGCTCGCAAGCTCTCCGCTGTCACCTGAAGCGACTCCAGGTTCTTGATCTCATCCTCCTCAGGCGTGCGTGTGTAGACTTCCGCCAACGTAATATTGAGAAGCGTGAGAAAGCAAAGTTCGGCATGTGGGGTCACAAGATCATAGACCGCACCCAGGCAATATTGCTCACGAATATCAACGGATTGAATCCCAGTCTCTTCCCGAATCTCACGCGTGATTGCCTGAAAGGGATCGGGGCGCTCGCCGGTATCCAGGCCGCGTTCAAAGAAACCGCCAATCACATGATACCGTCCGACGTAAACGTCCACACCCTGGCGTTTGTCCAGCAGGATCGCGCCATCGCTGGTCTCTACGACCGAGCAGACACCAATCGCGTTCCCTCGCTCCTCACGCGGATGATGGAGCGCGAACTCCGGTTCGCGAGTCGTGACATATTCCTTATAGCTTGTATCGCCCAGAACGAGGTGCAGGCTTCCATCGGGACGGGAGGCCGCCTCAACAAGTCGAAACAGTTGCGAGTCGAAGAGTCGAGTCTGGCGCTCTCTGGCAAGCGCAAGTTTCGCCTGCCAGAGGGCATCCATCCATTCGCGCTGCTCGGGAAGCAGCGGCATCCGCAGAGTCGAATCATAGACGATTTCGACCTGTTCGGGCCGATAGAATCCTCGCGCCAATACTTCAAATTCAAGCATCGGGGACTATTCCCATTCAATTGTGGCAGGTGGCTTGGAAGTAATATCGTAGACCACCCGGTTGACCCCCGGCACTTCATTGACGATACGATTGGCGATACGTCCCAGAATATCAGGTGAGATACGCGCCCAGTCAGCCGTCATAAAGTCGCCAGTTGTGACGGCCCGGACCGCGACAACATTGGCATAGGTGCGACCATCGCCCATCACCCCGACGCTCTGCAAAGGAGTCAGGACCGCAAAAGCCTGGCCCAGCTCGCGATAAATTCC
>DASSXK010000335.1:0-4661 GCA_035703945.1 Ktedonobacteraceae bacterium
AATACCCTGCCAGCACAAGCAGACAGGCGGCCATCATCACCGAGCGACCAAGCCCCTGGCGACAATGTAAGGCGACATGCTTCCCCTCGGCCAGGGGCGCACTCAACCGCTCCAGAAAGGCAAATGTATCCGCAGAAAACGGTGGAACGGAGTGATCAATTATCGGCAAGGAAAAGAAGGCAATCCCCTGAGCTCGACAACTGGCCGCTTCCTCAACCAGATGAAGTTCACGCTCTTCTTCGGAAGTCAGCAGAGAGACCAGGATATCAACGCCGGACTGACGCAGGGATTTGATCTCATCTTCCAGCCAGTCATCGCCCCGGGGACGAGCCATTACGCTCACCTTCCCCACAGGCGAGACCGGCACAGAATACAATCGTACATGCATATAGTTTATTCCTCCACAGACCACAGACTATCAGGTAGAGCCATATCAATCCTGAAAAAAGGCAGCTAGCCACGCTCTCCTAATCACCCGTTTATTCAGTATATGCAGGAGGTGAAACGCCTATGAATCCAGGGCTTCGCGCGCCAGCAGCCCGATCGTCGTATCATCCATCGGGGGATGATGCAGGCCAGCCCGTACGTCTCGATAATAGCGCTGCAAGGGGAAACTCAACGACAGGCTCGCTCCACCGACCAGGCGCATCGCCGTTTCTACGATCTCAACCGCATGATTGGTAACGAGATACTTGGCGGCGGCAAACTGGCTGGCTGGTACGCTATCAGGATCGTGGCTAAACTGATCGGCGATTCCAAACAGCACCGCTTTAGCCTGCAACAGGTCCAGATCCATCTTCGCGACCTTCTCCTGAATATGTGGGATACTCGATATTGGCTTATCAAGCGAGTTTGGACGGCGACGGCGCGCAAAGGTTACAGCCTCATCACGAGCGGCCTGGGCGATGCCCAGATACACGGCCGTCATCGGAAAGGCCCAGGCTCCCACGCGTACTTTAGCGGCGGGATTAGTCGGCAACGAAGTATCCATCAGCGCATCGGCAGACACATGGACATTTTCCAGCAACAGATCATGGCTGCCAGACAGACGCATCCCGACCGAATTCCAGGTCTCTTCGATACTCAAGCCTTCGCTGGCACGTGGCACCAGAAACGAGCCTCGATCAAGCGTCAAAGGAGGAAGATTCGCATCGGCATCGGCCTCATCGACAATGCTGCAACTGACAATAAAGTAGTACAGAATTGGTGCGCCCGTCGTGAATGTCTTATGACCTGTAATCACCCACGAACCATCGCTCTGACGGCGAGCGGTCGTTTCGGGTCGTCCGCCTCGGCTGGGGCTGCCGGTCGCTGGCTCGGAGGCGGAAGAGTTGATGACCGCTCCCTCCTCAACCACGGCTCGACAAATCTGAGCAAACAGGGGGCGTGGCTCGGTCAGATGCTCAACGAGCTTGGCAATGTTTGTATGATGCATGCTCATCACAAGGCCCGTAGAGCCGCAGCCCTGGGCCAGGTAGAACTGAGCAAGCGTTACTTCCAGCACATTTGCCCCCCAACCGCCAAAATCGCGTGGGACCGTCAGCGTTAAATAGCCAGAATCCTTGAGGTCTTGATAGTTTTCATAGGGGAATTTTGCAGCCCAATCATTTTCATTTGCACGTTGACCAAATTTCTTGGCCAGGTCACTTGCCATTTGTACAATCTGTTTCTGGCGGTCAGTCACCGGATACGCTGGGAAACCCACAGAACACTCCTTCTTTGCTTCAACTACGAGTTACACGCACATTGTAGCACAAAATCACTGCCCGTTAGGCCTCACTAACTGCCGCTCTAATACCATCAATATACCTTTCGCTCCTACAACTATCCCCTGGGCAATCCGCCTAAAATGTGATAACTTTTCAACATTGAAGTTTATTATAAAGCAACCAGCCTACTCCTCTGGCGGCAAGCAGTTCAGGTAAAGCAGGTTTGGTGAGGAACTTACAGAAAGCTCCTTCTGGATTCAAAACTGTCAGGGGAATCAGGTGAAGAAGAAGGTAACAAAGATGCAACAAGCTGAAATGGATGAAATCGCCCGCAGTCTGGCCCTTGGTCTGAGCCACAATAGCACCGTCCTGCGCCAGGATCTCCTGCAACTCTTAATCGAGGGGCAGCCGGTCTCAGTGGAGCAACTATCAGCAGCGACGGACCGTCCTGTCGAAGAGATCAAAGCGGAACTCGCCGATCTGCCAAATCTCGAATACAATGAGCAGGGAAATATTGTTGGTTCGGGGATCACGCAGGTCCAGACGCCCCACCATTTCAACGTTAATGGGCATGAGCTCTACACGTGGTGCGCCCTGGATACACTCTTTTACCCAATCCTCTTGCAGCAAACGGCCCAGGTTGAATCTACCTGCCCGGTCACTGGCAAGCATATCCGCCTGACTGTCAGCCCAAAAAGGGTTGAGTTCTATGAGCCGTCCGGAGCCGTGATGTCCCTGGTCGTTCCAGAGGCGCTGGAGGCCTGGTCGAATATTCGCGGCTCATTCTGCAACCATATTTATTTCTTTGAAAATCGTTTCGTCGCTCAAGACTACCTCGCCACCAACACCGGAACGATGATCCTCACAATCGAGGAAGCCTTCGAGCTTGGACGACAAACAATGGAATATCGCAAGTTTCGCGTCTGATCTTATCTCAGAATATGCGAGGCGATATTGATTTTTAAAGACTCACCAGCCATCAAGCCTGCTCGCCCTGATAGGAATAGAGCGAGATCTTTACAACATATCCAAAGTAGACAGAGACGAAGGTCACGAGAAAGGCCGACAGGTATCCCAACACGACAAGTGGAGTAAAGCCCACGCTGGCCTGCTGAAGCAGCCAGGGATAGACGGGAACGGGCAAAAGCGCCTGATTATGCGTCATCACCAGTTCAAGGCGTCCAAGCTGCGTAATCGGGATCAGGAAGGCTAAGAGCAAGGACGACAGCCACGCTCGACGCGGCCAGATAAAACCAAGCACAACGCCACAGAGGGCAAGAAAAAGGAAAGGCGATTCAAAATCTTCGCTAAAGAGGTAATAAACAGAAACCAACACACCCAGTCCAAGCGCAACTAACCAGCAACGAGATTCGGGAGGAACGCGCATAGAGTATCTCCTCTAAATCAGCAGCATCTTTGCTGCTACCAGGTAAAGTCTTGATTCAACCAGTCACATTGCTCGCCCTGATCAAATAAGCAAAGTCGCGCTCTTTGAGCCTGGATTAGTGCAATAATGCTCATTTGCATCTCAGCGCATGAAACTGGTTGAATGGTATATTATTGGTTCCAGCTATTATACCACGAAATATATCAATACAACTCAACAAGCTTCTAGCCAGGGCATGATTCATTTCTTTGCGCCGGAATATACTCGCCCTGCAACGAATTTCTTCGATCTTCCAAAAAATTGGTCAAAAAACCACACCATTTTCGCAAAAATCTGGATCTAATATACTGTAGAGAAAAAAAGACGTTCCTTGTGCTCACTCTTCTTCAACACCTCCGCAAAAAAATGAACTACACATGGCTTCTAGCTATCTCAAACGACACCGGGAGAAAGAAAAACAAAAAAGGTCTTCCTCCCAAATAGAGATCTGGGAGAAAGACCTTACTCCTAACAACAATCAAAAACGAGCTTAGTCTGCTTTCACCGCGCTTTTATCTACAACGAGTGCCTGGATATCGATCCCAAGACCCTTAGCAACACGCGTGCCATAGTCTGCATCGGCACGGTAGAAGATCTGGACCTGGCGCTCCTGAATATCGCGCCTCACGTCTCCCATATGATCGACCAGGTTGCCAACGAGGCGCGTCTTCTCGTCTTCGGTCATCAGGCGGTACAGGTCGCCTGCTTGCACGAAGTCATCGTTCTGATGATGGTAGCCAGTGCGCTCAGCAACCCCCTCGACGGCGAAGGACTTCTCCGAATACTCGCTGGCAGGTTTTGGCGTACCAAAGCTGTTTGGCTCGTAGTTGGGGCCGATGCCGCCGTTCTTGTCGAAGCGCATCGCACCGTCCCGCTGGTAGTTATTAATGGGCGACTGGGGCGCGTTAATCGGCAACAGGGCATGGTTGGGACCAACCCGATAGCGATGGGCATCCGCATAGGCAAAGATACGTCCCTGGAGCATCTTGTCCGGCGAAACTTCAATTCCGGGGACAAGATTCGAGGGGGCAAACGCCGCCTGCTCAACCTCAGCATAGTAGTTCTCGGGGTTGCGAGTCAGAACCATCCGTCCAACGGGGATCAAAGGATAATCGCTGTGAGGCCAGACTTTGGTGACATCAAAGGGGTCGAAGCGATAGGTTTTGGCTTCGTCCAACGTCATGACCTGGATGAAAAGTTTCCAGACCGCCTCGCCGCCGTTCTCGAGAGTTTCAAACAGGTCCTGGGTGGCGTAATCGGGATTCTTCCCGGCCATCTCCTCAGCCTCTTCGCGGGTCCAGTTCTCGATGCCCGACAGTGTCTTGAAGTGGAACTTGACCCAGAAGGCCTCACCCTGAGCATTGACCATCTTGAAGGTGTGCGAGCCAAAGCCATCCATGTTCCGATACGTCTTGGGGGTGCCACGATCGGAGAAGAGGATCGTCACCTGATGCACCGATTCCGGTGTCAGCGAGAGGAAATCCCAGAACATATTCGCATCTTTCAGGTTCGTCTGCGAATTGCGT
>DASSXK010000346.1:0-6515 GCA_035703945.1 Ktedonobacteraceae bacterium
AAAAACAAGCAGAGCATGAAACAGCAGAGCATGAAACGTTGGAGCTATCAGAAAATAATGCCGTCTCATAGCTAGCTATTACAAGGCACTTCCCAACGGCGCTCACGCGCCTACTGAACGCTTCACAAGCAGCACTGGAACGCTTCAAGGTTGATTGGTTTCTGGCACGGTTCGTCCTGGCTTCACAAGCGCATTCAGTCAATGAAGTGCATGGCTTATTCATAAACATCAAAACATCTGTGAAGCTTGTCTCATCTGAAAAGAGAGTTCGTTCATCGTTATTGTAGTGTTTTTTGTGATATGCTCCTACCAGAAGGTGTAATGCCTTGATGCCTTTCAGTAACCTCTCAGGCATTTCAGGGATTCAAAGAATTGAGGAGCAGTCAAAAAGGAGAACCACACAAGCTATGGATAGACAAAACGAAGCACCAAGCACGCCAGATTTCCTGGCCCTGGGTCTGGGTGGCACAAATATGATGGCCATGTTGTGGACGATCGCGATGGGCCGCCGGGCCGTGGGCGTCGAGATGCGCGGCGATCCCTTCCTCGGCGTGCATTGGAATATCCGTGAAGATTTATACCACCAGCTTGGTCTGATCGACCAATTGATGCTCGAACGCTACGGCGAGGCGCGCTTGCCACGGCGAGGAGATGGACGCCTATTTCGACTTGCCGAGTGTTTCTATAGTCCAGAGACGACGGCTGGCGATATTGTCGCGGACGAGATCATCGACGGCTTCGATGCCGATCAGCATATTGTAGGCACGATTCACAACGTCGAATTTATCGACGATCGCTGGCGCGATGGCCTGCCCAACCGGGTTATCACGGTGTTGGACCCACCCAGGCCACCGCAAGAACCCGATCCACGCAAAATCCGCACCTCAATGCTAGACGTGCTTGATGGTCCTTCCACCTTCCAGGCGGAGGCGGCCTCGATCCAAAAATTGCTGCGCCGTTACCTGGAGCTGATCGAGCAAAAAGACCTGGAGACAAAAGACGAACCTCGCGTCCAACTCTACACCCATCACCGCGTGGTACCAGGAAAGGACGATGGATTTATCAACAGCCCGGACGGACGCAAGCAGATTCGCATTGAGGCCCTGAAAGAATTCGACTTCAAGGGTCAGTTCGTCCGTATCCGCGAACCCAATAGTGAGATTATTGATCTGGGCGTGCCCGAACTTTTTATGATCGCCCAGGGTTTCAGCAGCACCGACGCCCGACGGCTGGGATTTGAGCAACACGATGTCAAAGTCGATCATAGAGATGGACGCGGTGAGGTCGTGGCACAGGCGGACTTCATGGCGGGCCTGGTCGAGGTACTTGTTGGTGGCCGCTTGCGAAGACGCATCAGCTCGGCCTTCGACCAGGATGGCAAGGAATACTGGGTCAGGCAGATCGCGGTCGGCCACGAAAATGATCCAGAGGTCGGCTGGGTGCTGGTGCAGGTGCCCGACTTCAAAACCTTCGATCCGGTCGCGGCCGGACTCCTGCCAGAAGGGACAAACCCCGACTCCCCCGAATTCTTCGCCTCCTATCAGCAGCTCATCTACGACGACTATATGAAACAAGCGGCCGAGATTCTTGATATTCCCAGAGATGAGTTGAAGAAGGTCCAGATGATCTATGGACCAACCTTGTTCAGTCTGGTGGAACGGACCGGAGACGACGCGCTGGTTGCCCCGAATGGTGTGGTCGCCGGCGATTCCTTCGGCAACGGCCACTTCCTGACCAGCGGCGGAGCCATGACGGGCATGATTGGTCACAGCGCACGCGTGCTTGAGTACTGGCAGGCACGTGACGCCGGCACGGCCCCGACCAAAGCTATCCGCAAGCTCGCCGATCAGATCAAGGAAGACACCAATGCCTGGCTTGAGGTCAGCGCCAAAGAATACAGCCAGGCCGCTCCAATCAACTTTGGGGCCGAACGAATCGAGCAGATCAGCAAAGCAAGCGGCATTGAATCCAGTGCCCGCGCCAACGCGATTGATGCCGCCCGCCGTCAGCGCCACGCCCTGATTCCCCTGGACCCCTCGAACTGGCGCAGGCTATTCGTGCGCAATGGTCGGGTGCTCTCGGCCCTCCCAGAGCTTGGTGACAACCATCCCCTTCAGCGTCCTGAGCACGCAGCCAGTCTGCTGGTGATGATGCAATCCCTGCCTGTCATGCCCGATAAAATTACCGTAAGTCCCGACAAGGAACCCTTGCTGGTAGATGCCGATCAGACCGTGATCAGAAGCAGGCCAAACAAGCTTCAAGAACAGATTGAGGCCGAGAAAACCTTGCTTCGGATCAGGGGAAGTGCGAACCAGATGCTGGCAGAGGCCTCTCAAACCCAGCTCAAGCCGAAAGTCAGTATCAGCCCTGTGGCGCCAGAAAGCGCCAAAATCTATGCCTTCCTGGATATTCAACAAGCCGAAAACAAGCTGCAACGTATCCCCATCAAAGAGGAGACATTGATTGTCGGGCGGGTCGATCGCAGCAACGGCGTCACACCAGCAATCGATCTAACACCGTTCGATACCGGAACAACAGTTTCGCGCCAGCACGCCCGGATTCGCATGAATCAAGATCGCTTCTATCTCGAAGATCTCAATAGTCGCAATAAGACGCGCCTGGGCGGGATGACTCTGACCCCCAATCAACCAGAGGTACTCCGCAATGGAGACCTGCTGCGCTTTGGCTCGGTCAAAGCTGTCTTCCGCTTGCTTGGCACAAGCGAGCTACCCGTATCCTGGTCGCCATCCTGGTAAGCTTTCTTTGTCGATAATATCAACCATAGCTAGACACCCAGCACAGGCAACACAATTGCTGAAGGATGTTCGGGATCATGATAAATAACCTGATCGGCAACGCACAGCTTGGTTGCAGTCCCCAGGGGCTCGCCGCTTCCGGG
This sequence comes from Ktedonobacteraceae bacterium, assembly GCA_035703945.1. Taxonomy (GTDB): domain Bacteria; phylum Chloroflexota; class Ktedonobacteria; order Ktedonobacterales; family Ktedonobacteraceae; genus DASSXK01. The sequence goes on from DASSXK010000346.1 coordinate 2,900, forward strand.
ATTGCGTGCGAAGCGCGGGTGCGCCCCACTTGAAACCTGAAGACGAATGCGCTGGCCCTTGCGGAAGTGGTATGCCGTCGGCCAGACTTCAATAGAGATATGCAGGCTGCCATCTGGCTCCGGGGAAACACTGCCAGCAGTCAAGCGCAGAATCCCATCGCAGAGGTTGATAGACTTGCCCGAGGTTTCCACCACACACAAGCGGGCAAAGAAATCGGTATACTCCAGGCTGGAACGCACATACAGGTCGGCTGTAAGCGGTCCGACGACCAGCATATCCTGCTCCAGGACCGCGCTCGTATAGACCAGCACATCAGAGCGCGCCTCCAATGGGCGGTTATCTTTGGGTCCCATATGTTTGGCCGCTCCCAGCGAGTTTCCCCCAACGGCAGGCGTCGGATCGGCCGGATCATAGCGGTAGCGGTCCGGCTCGGATGCAACTGGCAGGGTAGGAGCCAGTTCGCCGTTGGCGTGAAGGTACCAATGCTCTGGCTGAACCGGCGGCGGCCAGTCAGCGAAGTGCCGCCACTTATTATCTCCCATGATAAAAAGTTGAACAGGAGATTGGTGCAATCGCCCCTGCTGTCCTTTGACCTGCGTATCCAGCCAGGCCAGGGATTCGCGGGTGATGATGCCAGTGGTAGTGAAGCTGGTATGGGTCCAGGGACCAATCAACAAATAGGGCTGCTTTCCGGCCCGGCGTAACGCCTGGTAGTCCTTCAATTGCCAATCCAGAAAAATATCATACCAGCCGCCCATCAGATAAGCCGGGGGATTCACCTCGCCGATGCGTCCGCTAAAATCGATCGGCTTCCAATAATCGTCCTCTGGCGGGTGCTGAATCTGATTCTGGAAAGACTGGGACGAGCGATTAATTACAAGTCGATCGGCTTCAGCAAGCGGCAGGTGAGCATAGGCACGTTCCAATTTACGCGTACGTTGAAAGGCAGTAAGTATCGAGCGCAACTGCATCCCGGTCGCGGCGTTGACCGTCATCATTGTGGACCAATCCAGCGACGTTTCCAGGTTAAGCGAGCCTCCTTGAAAGCGGAAGTGGTTGAAATCGGAAGTTGTAACCTGCGGAACAATGGCCTTCAGTTCGGGTCCCGCATCGGCCGCCACGGCCCACTGGACAAAACCCAGGTAACTGGCCCCTAACATCGCCAGCTCGCCAGAAAACCACTCCTGCTGCTTGATCCACTCGATTGTGGCCAGCCCATCGTCGTGCTCATTGCGGGTATAGCGAAACTCGCCACCTGAACCGGAGGTGCCTCGGCAGCTTTGAATCAGCACCTGGTAGCCACGTTCAGCGTAAGGGACGACCATCAAGCTGCTGAAAAAACCTCTCCGACCATAGGGAGAGCGCACAAGGATCGTGGGAAGCTTTAAAGCGTCGCGTGGCGTATAGTGGTCAGCAAGCAGTACCACGCCATCGGGCATCTGAATTCGAATGTCACGTGTAATCGTAAGGTTATGGGTTTGAGCCGGAGGCAGATGCATCAATTGGCTCACGGCGCGACTGATTAAACTCATAAAAGCGCTCCAGTTTTCCGCAGCACCCCGCATCTCGCAGCTATACCTGGCCTGTTGAAAGAACGAGCAGGGCGCTTGCGTTGGCAATAACGTTGGAAGTAGTGTAGCATAGCCAAATATACGCTGTAAATTAACGACATATAAAGCATGAAGTGTATCGCAGGACGCCGAGTATAGAACAAAACCTGCTTGCTCTTAACACTAAAGAGCAAGCAAGTCCTATTCAGATAGATGGGCCTTAGACCCACGTACCAGCTTTCGCGCTTTGGAAGATCGCCTCAATGGCTTTCATATTGGCAACGGCATCCTCAAGCGGTGTTGGAACAGCGGTGTGATTGAGAATGGCCTGGGAGAAGGCATCACCTTGAAGGGTGTACTGATTGCAGGCTTCGAGCTGTATCGCCTCGGTCTTACCATCGTGCTCGTAGAAGATTTTGCAGGACTGGTTGGCAGGCGCATTAAACGGAATCTCAATCTCAACCCGGCCCGTGGTGCCAAAAATGTTGACCCGCTGATAGGGTGCCAACTGTGTGCCACAGGTAAAGGTCGAGGTGCCGCGTCCAAAATCCAATACGCCGGACACGAGGCGATCGATCTTCATCTGGGGATCAAATTCGACTTCACCAAAGGTGCGCTTTGGCTCAGCCCCAAAAATAAAACGTGACAGCGAAACGGTATAGCAGCCGATATCCAGCATAGCTCCCCCGCCAGCCTCGGCGATGTTGCGAATATTGTTTGGATCATCCAGATAGTAGGAGAAAAAGGATTGGATCGTGCGCAACTCGCCAATCTTCCCATCCAGAACCAGTTGTCGCGCCCGCTGCCACTGGGGATGAAAGCGATACATAAAGGCTTCCATAACTTTGAGATGTGGATACTGTCTGGCAGCAGCAAGCAAGGTCTGAGCTTCGGCCGAGGTCAGCGCAATTGGCTTCTCACAGAGGACATGCTTGCCCGCCTGAAGCGCCTTGATGGTCCAGGGCACATGCAGGTGATTCGGCAATGGATTGTAGATGGCATCGATCTCTGGATCTGCCAGCAACTCTTCATAGGAGCCGTATGTTTTTTGGATACCCAGTTTTGCCGCTGCTGTTCGGGCCTTTTCAGGCGCACGCGAAGCAATCGCAGCAATATCACAATAGGTGCCCTGCTGCATCGCAGGCAGGACCTGTCCAGTTCCGATATCAGCCGTGCTGAGCACGCCCCAACGAACTTTTTGCATCATGTTACCCTCCTCTTATTTTTCCCTTTTCAGGGTCATTATATCATCTGCCGCTCGCTTGATGTTATCTCTCGTCGCACCTTGAAGCGGCACAGATGTCCCGTTGATCTCCTGATGCATCGCAAGCTCCTCTTCGCGATACAGATGTAACCCCTGCAACACCGGTCGGTCGCTAATGGCAAACAGGTCGGCCTGTTCGTTAAGAAAGAGGATAAGAGAAAAAACCTTTTCATCTGATGCCATCCGGCCTTTTGGACAGTGCGAGCCAGTCGATAATCAGCTAGAATAAAGGTGAGTGTAGGTCCTTTACAGATGGGAGGCACGATGTCACTGTTGGAAACAAGGAAACTTGGTCAGAGCAACTTGATGATCACAGGTGTCGGCATTGGCACGGCCCCGATAGGCTCTACCCCCGACTGGAGAATCAACTGGGGACCACAAAGCGAAGCAGATGCTATCAGGGCAATCGAGACGGCCTGTGATCTTGGGGTAAACTGGATTGACACAGCGCCGTTCTATGGCTGGGGACGCGCTGAACAACTTATAGGAAAGACTCTTAAAGGAAAACGCCAACAGATCTATCTCTTTACCAAATGTGGCACGATTCGTGACGAACAAGGACGCGAATCTGAAAACTTGACGCCAGCAAGCATTCGTCGCGAGGTCGAAACGAGCCTGCGCAATCTGCAAACGGACTATATCGACCTCTACCAGTTTCACGATCCTGACCCAACGACACCAATTGAAGATTCCTGGCTGGCGATGCAGCAACTCATTCAAGAAGGGAAGATCCGTTACGCGGGCTTATCGAATCACACGATCCCGCTTATGCAGCGTGCTCAGGTCATTGATCCGATTACC
>DASSXK010000394.1:0-5195 GCA_035703945.1 Ktedonobacteraceae bacterium
TCGAGCCGAAGGTGCCACGATTCTCTACGGAGGCGAGGCCCCGGCCGAACTGGCCTCATCAGACGGAAACTGGCTCTTACCAACCATCCTGACAGATGTAACCAACCAGATGTGCGTGATTCAGGAAGAGATCTTTGGACCCGTCGTCACGATCCAAAAGTTCTCAAGCGAGGCCGAAGCCATCAAGCTGGCGAACAATGTCAGTTACGGACTGGCGGCAGCGGTCTGGACGACCGATTCGCAGCAGGCCTTGCGCGTCAGCAAGCAGATCAAGGCAGGCATTGTCTGGGTAAATACCTACAACAAAGTCTACTGCGAGATGCCCTTTGGCGGCTACAAACAAAGCGGGATCGGACGCACACATGGCAGCCGAGCAATCGAATTCTTCACCGAAGAGAAAACAATCATCCTGAAAAGCGCAACCCTTTAAATAATCCTTTCTTTACACGATAACAATCCTTAACTGACAAGCTGGACATATCTCCCCGCCCCTGTGGCTGAGAGGAGGTGAAAGGCATTCAAACGGATTCCTGGCAACGTATGGCGTTCCTTGTATTGAGTCGTCTATTTGATCGTGTCCTACCTCAACGACCTTCGATTGTTACCTTTTCTGTCAGTTCTATAAGCTGGCTTGCAGAGCCAATTATTGCAGAGGTCAATGCTCACAGTTAGGTCTGCGCTCACGAGTTGCGGCTACGCAGCATTGCTGACTGCATATGCTAGGAGGTATCTCATGGATTCCCCCCGACCTGCGACAAAAGAAGAACTGGTCGCCCAGGACATTAAACGTCTCCACGGAATGGGATATGCCCAGGAGTTGTTCCGCTCAATGGGCGGCTTCTCCAATTTTGCCATTTCCTTCACGATTATCTCCGTGCTCAGCGGTTGTCTGACACTCTTTTATGCTGGCATCACCACCTCAGGCTTCGCGGCTGGCTCAATCGGCTGGCCACTGGTAACGATCTTTGTGGTAATCGTCGCCCTGGGCATGGCGGAACTGGCCTCGGCCTATCCAACGGCAGGCGGCCTTTATTACTGGGCCTCCAAACTGGGCGGGCCGGGCTGGGGCTGGTTCACCGGCTGGTTTAATCTGATTGGTCAGGTTGCCGTAACGGCTGGCATCGACTATGGTCTGGCTGTCTCCATCGATGTTTTGCTCAACGCCTGGTTCCCCAGTTTCCCGGCCACCCTGGGTACAGTCGGTGGAATCGATCCCGCAACCCAATGGGCCACCCTGGGTATTTACGCCGTTGTGTTGATATTGCACGCCACACTGAATATCTTCGGCGTCCGCATTGTCGCCTTCTTAAATGATATCAGTGTCTGGTGGCATATCATTGGCGTCCTCCTGATCGGTGGAGGCGTGGTCGTGGCAACGCTGGCCGCGCAACAGTTCGGGGGCGCCAACTTTGCGACACATGTTACAGCCCAACCCCTCAATTCCGCAGGAACACTTTTCGCGGCTAACCCTAAATACAACCAGACGGGCTTTCCAATCTGGTACGCCTTCCTGCTGGGTTTGCTGCTGGCACAATACACCTACACGGGCTATGATGCCTCGGCCCATATGACAGAGGAAACGATTGGCGCAGCCAAACGAGCGCCCTGGGGCGTCGTGATGTCCGTCGTCGTTTCAGCATTTGCGGGATACATCGTACTGATGGGCCTGCTCGCGGCCGCTCCCGACCTGGCAAAATCCGCTGGCTTTATTAACCCGGTACTCTATATTCTGGAAAGTCGGCTTGGCTTTACGCTGGGAACACTCTTCTTCGCCGTCGCAGTCGGGGCGCAGTTCTTCTGTGGCATGTCCTCGATTACGACCAACTCGCGCATGATCTACGCCTTCTCACGCGATGGTGCACTGCCATTTTCTAAGCGCTGGCATCAACTGGACAGGGGCCGCACACCACGAAACGCGATTATTCTAGCCGCATGCTGTGCTTTTGTGCTGGCCATCCCGTCTGTCTTCAACTTCGCGGCCTATGTCGCTATTACCTCGATTGCTGTAATCGGCCTGTATATCTCCTATGTGCTGCCAATCTTTCTCAGACTCAGGGCTCAAAGCTTCCATCCCGGCCCCTGGCACCTGGGAAGTTGGAGCCGACCGATTGGCATCATTTCAGTGCTCTGGGTGATCTTCATCTCGGTCCTCTTCATGCTGCCAACAATCAACCCCGTCACGTCGGTGACGTTCAACTATACACCGGTGATCGTGCTGGGCACAACGGCAATTCTGGTTGTCTGGTGGATGGCCAGCGTTCGTCACTGGTTTAAGGGTCCGCATGTCCAGGGCACAGCCGCTGAACTCAGCGAGATCGAAAGGAGCGTGGGTGAAACGATCCTGATTGATCCAGACCTGGGTGGCGGGGTAGCAGGCGACTAACAATCTTATCCGGAACGACGTACCAGGCGCGGCCGGTACAATCAGGCAGGAGCGTTTGTCCACGGCCCAGGCCTTACTAAGAAGTAATTCTTCTACGGCGGAAAGCGGTGGTGAACCTCCTGCGACAGAGCATCTGAAATCGAGGCAGCAAAGGAAGAGAGAGCTATGAGATTGGCAAATAAGGTCGCACTGATTACGGGATCAGCAGGCGGCATGGGGCAGGTAGCAGCGGAGATGTTTGCACGCGAAGGAGCCAGTATCGTCGTTGTGGATATCAATAGCGACGCGGGCGAAGAGACGGCCCGGAACATCCAAGCAGCCGGGGGCAAGGCCATCTTCCTTAAGACAAACGTGGCGCGTGAAGAGGAAGTAAAGGCGACGGTCAAAACGGCCATTGATACCTATGGTCGGATCGATGTGCTTTACAATAACGCGGGCATCATGCCAACCGAGGATAGGAGCGTTATCGAAACCAGCGAAGAAACCTGGGACAAGATCATGGACATCAATCTCAAAAGTGCCTTTCTGTGCTCGAAATACACCATTCCACATATGATTGAGCAGAAGCAGGGCTCCATTATTAATGTTGCTTCTTTTGTGGCTTTTGTAGGTTGCACCGTTCCCCAGGATGCCTATACTGTCTCTAAAGGGGGAATGCTTTCATTCACCAAGTCGCTAGCTGTGCAGTACGGCCGTTATGGTATCAGGTGTAATGCCATCTGTCCCGGACCCGTTGAAACGCCCCTCTTACGAACGCTCTGGATCAGCGAAGAAGCACGCAATCTACGTTTAAATCGTATCCCGCTTGAACGTTTTGGTGAAGCAAAAGATATCGTATATATGGCAATGTACCTGGCATCAGATGAATCCTCCTGGACCACAGGAGCCTGGCTTACGGTCGATGGAGGTATTACATCCAATTATTTTTAGCACTCAAACAGGACAGGATAGAGAAAGAGCGGAGAAACATATGGATATTACCAGCGTTAAGCAATTTATTACGGATCACAACATCGCGTTTATCAAAATCGGTGGACCCGATATAGAGGGGGTCTTCAGGGGTAAACGCGTGGCCTCTCGCTTCTTCCTTGATAGCCTCGAAGATGGATTCGCACAGTGCGATGTGCTCTATGGCTGGGACATCGCGGAAAATGTACTGCCCGACCTCAAGTTCAGCAACTGGACCCACGGCTTTTCCGATATTGTGATGAGGCCAGATCTCTCGACATTCGCAGCCGTCCCCTGGGAAGAGAGGGTGGCGTCCTGCATCTGCGATTTCTGGACCGAACATGGCGATCCAGTTACGATTTCCCCGCGTTTTGTGCTCAAAACCCTGATCGAACGGGCTCGCTCGCTAGGCTTTGAGCCAATGGCCGCCTCGGAGATGGAATTTCGCTTCTTCCGCGAAGACCAGGTATCACTCCGTGAAAAGGATTTCGGCCCCCATCTAACCCCCCTCAATCCTGGTATGAACTGCTATTCCATCAGCCAGGCAAGCGCGGACGACCATCTGCTCGGACATATCGCACGCCTGATGCCTGAAAATGGCGTTGAGATCGAAGGCTACAATCGAGAGCATGGACCCGGCATGTACGAAATGAACATCCATTATTCAGACGCTTTAAAGGCCGCTGATAGCGCGATGCTCTTCAAAACGGGTGTGAAGGAAATCTGCCAGCAATCAGGGATGACCGCAAGCTTTATGGCAAAATGGAGCGATGCGGAGGACGGCAGCAGCGGACATTCCCATCTCAGCCTCTGGGATCGTAACCTGGAGCGCAATGTATTCTGGGATGCCAATGGCGGCGAGCATATGTCTGAGACGATGCGCCAGTTCCTGGCCGGCCTGCTTCAAAAACTTCCAGAATTCATGGTGCTGTATGCCCCGGTGATTAATTCCTACAAACGCTATATGGAAGGCACCTGGGCCCCAATGAATACGACCTGGGGCATGGATAACCGCACATGTTCGGTCAGGATCATCAACAATGGACAACGCGCGATTCGCGTGGAAAACCGCGTTCCGGGCGCGGATGCTAACTTCTATCTTGTCTTTGCGGCGATGCTTGCCAGCGGCCTCTATGGCATTGAGCAACAACTGGAGTTACCTGAGAAGTTTGCAGGCAACGCCTACGATCCCGCCACAGTCGCCAACGCCATCGCGGATGGGAGAATTCAGGCTCTTCCACGCAACCTGACGGATGCCACCCATATGTTTGAACATAGCGATATCGCTCAGGAGTTCTTTGGGGCAGACTTTGTGGAACACTTTGTCGCAACACGTAAGTGGGAAGTCAAAGAATATGAAAAAGCCGTCACGAACTGGGAGCGTCGTCGCTATCTTGAATTGATCTAAAGAAATGAACCTGCCGGCTCACTTGCCATATTCAAACGTATAGGGGAATGACAAGTGAACCGGACAGGTCTTTTCCAATTACCAGGTCTGATCTTCGGTATTCATAGGTTGCTGAGGGCGCTTTGGAATAAGTTTCCTCGAACCTTGCAACCAGGGCTTCTTAGGGACTTGATGCTGGGAAGAGAATCCCTGAGCGGGATTTTGTGACTGATCCCCCCCTCGGCTATCATTCAGTGGCGATGATGTCTGACCCCTACCCCGTGATGTCTGGATAATGGATTGATTCTGTGTAGGCTCCTGCGACACCTGCCAGGAGCGATTATCAGGATGCGATCCGGGTGGCAACATCTGTTGTATCCACTCTCCACTATTCATCTGAGACGAGGAGGCATTGGCAGAGACGGTACGAAAGACGCCGCTAAGCGAAAAACTTTGATCCATCGATTCTTCCTGAAC
>DASSXK010000403.1:0-11429 GCA_035703945.1 Ktedonobacteraceae bacterium
GGTTAGCGTATTTGCCCATGCAATAAGTGCGGATGATATAATCCATTCTAACCACATCATAAGAGAAGAATAACCTATCTGGCTTACATAGCAGGCACAACATTCCACCATTCATGCACTGTTTCAACTGACATAAACAACGGGCCAACACAAATTTTTGTACATTACATCGCTCTCACAGTAGATAAAAACATCATATCTCATCACCGGCTTCTTCCCTGACAATAAAAACGTAATATTTTATCCCGGTTGGTATCTTGATGGAGTGGAGATATGTCGCAACATGAAATGGCGACAGACCGTCTGGTTAGCATCATACAATCAATCCAAATGTCGCAAGGGAGTGGCGTGCTTACCGTCCGCCGGGGCGAGGGGGGAATGTTAGAAGAGGGTATGATTGTCTTTCTCAATGGTCAGGTAAAACAGACGGCTGTCGGCAGACGTACAGGAACCGAGGCTCGGAACTGGCTCAGTACCTGGGGTCCGTGCCGCTATATTTTTGTCGCCTCAAATAGCGCTGATTATACTCAACCAGGATTCACCAATCCTGATTCAGGCAAGGGACAACAGAGGCCGGAAGCAAACTACAAAAACCCGATGGCAAAACAGCAAGCCTTATCACGCATAAACAAAGGATCGATCAACGTCAATCCGACACTGACACACGAGGAAGCACTCTACAAGATCACAATAAACAAGTTGACACGCTCCCACCTTCGACTCTTTCTGCTTATCGATGGGCACCGCCCCATCGAAGAGCTAGCACGCCTGGTAGGAAAAAATCCCATAGATATCCGAATCCTCTTAAATGATCTTGAGGATATCGGCATTATTCACTCTGGAGGCTTTTGATGGCAGATATAGCCTATATTCTTTCAAGAGACGAGGCCCTGGTAGAGATTTTGCTGGCGCAACGCCAAGAGCGTGTGCCAAGACTTGATGGGGCAGATTTAAGCCACACCAATCTGCGTAGAACTGATCTCAGCGGTGGCAACATTCGCGAAGCAAACCTTTCCGAGAGCGACCTGAGTGGGGCATTTATGTGCGGAGCCTACTTGCGCCTGGCCAATCTCAGTCGGGCCAACCTTAGCGGAACAAATCTCAGCAAAGCTGTCATGACAGGCGTCAACTTGATTGGCGCAAATCTACGCGGCGCGAATCTGCGTGCCACCGATCTGCGTGCCACCGACCTTGCCGGCGTTACCCTTAGTGGCGCGGATCTCAGCCAGGCCAATCTATACGAAGCTGACCTCATCGGTGCAAATCTCAGTCGGTGTGATTTAAGTGGCGCGGACCTCAGCCGAGCCAACCTCAGCAGCGCCAACCTGCAAGGTGCCGACTTAAGCCGGGCCAATCTCAATCAGGCCATTCTTAATGAAACGGACCTGAGCCGGGCTGATCTGAGCCAGGCCAGCCTGGTTGGAACCAATTTAAGCAAGGCCAACCTGACAAAAGCGACAATGATCGGCGCGAACTTAAACCTCGCAATTCTCAGCAAAACAAACCTGAGTGGGGTTTATGCCTTCCAGGCTTCTATGCGTGGCACAAATCTCGTTGAGGCAAATATCAGCGGGGCCAATTTGAGCGAAGCATTGCTCACCCGAGCGTATCTCTTTCGCGCTTATTTAAGCAAAGCCGATCTGAGTAAAGTTATTTTGAGCAAAGCAAACCTGATCAGCGCAGATTTAAGTGGCTGCAACTTAAGCAAAGCCGATTTGAGCTATGCCTCCTTGCAAGGCGCTAATTTAACCGAAGCCTATCTACGCTCCGCCAACTGCACCGCTGCAAACTTCCAGAATGCCTGCCTGACAGACGCTATTTTAACCAATAGTCTGTTCAATTATGCCAACCTGCTCAATATCGAAGCTACTGCCTCCGCATTTAGCGATGTTGATAGTAGCGCATTATATAACTGCCAGATCGCCCCTGCCCTTGCTCAACAAATTCATCGCACTAGCAAATAAGCACAAATTTCGCCCTACATAACCAATACATTTTATTTTTGGAGAAAGAGGAGCAGCAATGATACATTGGGAAATGCTCAGCGTCTTTATTCTGGTCTTTATTTTTGTCAGCATTCTGGCATTTAGAGCCGCTCAATGGCGCCCCGGCGACTTGAATCGCTTGCAGGAATGGGGGCTTGCCGGACGGCGATTTGGCACGGTTATTTCATGGTTTCTACTTGGCGGAGATATTTACACGGCGTATTCTTTTGTGGCAGTGCCCGGGTTGGTCTTCGCCAGTGGTGCCGTAGGCTTCTACGCCCTCCCCTATCTGATTATCGCCTATCCCCTGGCTTTTATCATTTTACCAAAATTCTGGACGGTGGCTCGCCATCGCGGATATGTCACACCCGCAGATTTCGTACGCGATCGCTTTGATAGCAGCGCCCTGGCCTTACTCGTAGCCGTGACCGGCATTATGGCAACGATGCCATATATCGCCCTCCAGATCTATGGGATTGAAGTTTCGATCGCGCAAATGGGTATTCCCATCGAAATCTCGCTGATCATCGCCTTCGTGATCCTGGCCGCTTATACGTATACCAGCGGTCTGCGGGCTCCTGCAATGATCGCGATTGTAAAGGATATCTGTATCTGGATCGTGGTAGTTGTCGCAATAATCTATATTCCGATGAAATTGGGGGGATTCGGAAACATCTTTGCAGCCGTTCACGCCAGGGCAATCGCGCCACACAGCACATTTCACGATGTTCTGCGCCCGGCAGACTACTCGATGTATGGCTCGCTTGCTCTCGGCTCGGCCCTGGCGCTCTTCCTCTATCCTCACACCCTGACGGGTATTTTTAGTACCAATAGCCGCAAGGTTGTACGCCGCAATGCCGCCTTGCTTCCGGCCTATACGATCCTGATCGCTCTCATCTGCCTGCTTGGATATACAGCGATTGCGGCAGGGATCGAGCCATCAGCCATCTATAAATCAAATGTGGCGCTGCCTGCGCTCTTCGCGAAAGAATTTCCAGGCTGGTTTGCAGGCTTCTCCTTTGCCGCAATTGCGATCGGAGCTCTGACCCCGGCCGCCATTATGTCTATCGCCGCCGCTAATCTTTTTACGCGCAATATTTATCGCGAATATTTCCGCCCAACATGCACAGAACATGAAGAAGCAAACACCGCACGTATCGCATCGCTGGTCGTAAAATTCGGAGCCCTGGCCTTCATTCTATTTCTGCCATTGACGTTAGCCATTAACTTGCAGCTTCTCGGGGGAATCTGGATTACGCAAACCTTACCGGCAGTATTCCTCGGCTTATATACAAACTGGTTCCATCGCCGGGCCCTGATCATCAGCCTGATTGCAGGGTTGGTCAGCGGTACCTGGATGATTGCGGCTCGTGGCTTCGCATCGTCAGTGGTTCCAATCTCTCTGGGCGGGATAACATTTTCATTGTATGCCGCGATCCCGGCCATCCTGATCAACCTGGCCTTGTGCATCATCCTGACCCCAATTTTCAGGTTCTTGAGTATTTCCAGGGGGCAGGACAATACACTGCCAACCGATTATGAGGCGCATCCGGTGCTTGGCTCTTCTGAAGAGCAGTTACTTTCACAGCTATCACCAAATCAGGCACTTAAGCAAGCGAATGGCAGGCAGGAGCGCCTGAATCAAGATGGCAAGCCAATCAAATTCACACTCGATACCGTACTTACCGTTGATACAAAGCCCGGAAACGGCGGACTGATGGCTCGCTATGATCAGGATAATCCTCGAACTGAACCTCTTTCAAGCCGTACTGCTGAAAGGAATCCAGCTCCGCGCGAGTCAAGGGCCAGGGCATATTTCCCGGAGGATCGGCCTCCTCACGTCCCCGACAGATAATCAGCAGCGATCCGCGCGGAGCAACATAGCCTGCAATCTGTTGGATTGCCTGAGGGCGTACACTCGCTGGCAAAGCCTGGAGTGTATAAACCTCAACCACAAAATCAAAGACCCCGTTCCATGTGGCAGGGGTCTTAAAGAGGTCCGCTGTAACATACTGGACCTGAGTATCGGGAAAACGATGCTTACACCAGTTGATCGCGGTCTCGGAAATATCGAAGGCAACGACGTCAAAATCCTTACTGGCAAGGTATTCGGCGTCATCTCCGAGGCCGCAACCAACAACGAGGGTACGCTGCCCGGCGCCCTGTGGATGATGTTTATCAAACCAGCCCGCGAGCTGACGATTCACGACCATATCGGCCCAGGGAATCGCCTCATCATTTCCCGCTGCCGAACGATATAACTGATCAAACCAGCTCGTCGTCTCACCGCGTTGAAGAGCTTCATTCACAAGCTCTCGCGCTTTTAATCTGGCTTCTTGCTTATCTCCCATAAAACCTTCCTTTATGAGCGCTCTCTCAAGCAAAAGTGGGGTCATTTTCAGAACAAAATATTACAGGATAGTGTATCACCAAAAATCGTCCAGAAACCAGCCAGTTACCAGCGCATTAACAAACCAGCCAGACAGAATGATTCTGTCAGCGAGCAAGCTGGCCATTCATAGCAAGTCGCCGCATTTCTGATTTCCTAACGCCGCCCACCATCGGCATGGATCACCTGTCCATTTACCCAGGCAGCGGCCTCGCTCACCAGGAAGGCCACAACCCGTGCAGCATCCTCGGGGCTACCTACACGTCCCCAGGGAGAGTCAACCATCAGAGCCTGCTTCAATCCCTGTTCGGAATCCATCCAACCGGAATCGGTAGGACCTGGATCAATCGCATTGACTGTGATCCCACGAGCAGCAAGATCAATAGCCACCGAGGTTGTAAAGGCTTCAATTGCGCCTTTGGAGGCGGCATAGGCCAACTCATTCGGCATTGGTCTGATGGATTGGCCCGAGGTCATATTGACAATCCGTCCGCCGGGTCCTCCGGGATAGCGACGCGCAAACTCCACACTGATCAGCATGGCCCCACGGACATTTACAGCATAATGGGCATCCAGCGATTGAGCGTCTAAAGTGTCATAGCCATCATGGGTTGAATAGGCCGCGTTATTAATCAGGATTGAGGCTTTTCCCAGGCGCTTCTCAACCAGATCTAACAGTTCAACGGCCACTTCTGGACGGCTTTGATCAAGCTCCTCGTACTCGCAACGCACTCCTGTTTGGAGCAGCTCGGAGCGCAGAAGCTGTGGTTCATCCTCCTCAACGTTCCAGGGCATCAAACGATCGAAAGGGCGCCAGCAGGTAAAAAATATATCAATGCCATCCTTTGCCAGAGCACGACAGATCGCCGCCCCAATTCCCCGCCTCCGGGTTGCTCCCGTTACAATTGCAACCCGACGTTTTGTCTGTTCCATGATAAGCCCTTCCTTGAGAACCTGCGCTCAAATACTGACTACTTAGAGAATGATCTATACAAACATCGGCACAATCATCAAGTCCTATTTTATAAGATGTTCGCGAACCAAAACATCCAACAAGCGAGAGACAGGATCAACCGCGCTATACAAAAACAGGTAGAAAGCCAACAGGAACACGGTATAGAGGCTGGCAAAAAGCGAAATAGTGCGCAACTTTGTACGGTCCTTAAAAATCTCAATCCCCCACTTCAGCATCGTGACAGGTTTTGTGACAATATCCCAGCTATTAAAGCGAATGAAACGGCCAATGTAGATACCCACATTTGACAGGTACAGGTAGGCAATAAAGATAAGCCAGGTCCACAAATTTGGCAGGAAGTTCTGAAGCAGGCGATGAACCAGGAGAAGCGAAAAGCTACCCAGCATCAAGCCACACAGGGCCAGCGAGAGGATCACAATCGTATCAAACCAGAACGGCACATTATTCTTATCGTCTTTTAAATGATGAAATTCCGTGACGAGGTAGGTTGAATTTGGAAAGAAGACAAACCAGATACAGAGCAGGAGGATCGTGATGCCGATCCCGTGAGCCGTCTGCGTGAGAAAAAAGCCCAACGCAATCCAGACACAGATAATCGGAATCCAGGCCAGTCCCAGATTCAGCAGCATCGGTCGATAAACAGGAATACGATAGATTTTAGCCTTCGCAAACAGCAAGGCAATTGTCAGCCCGGTAAATAGAATCGCGCTCGCCATCATCGGCAGCAGCAACGCACTAACAATCCTCAATTCAAGAAATTGATCCAAGCTTTTCCTCACTTTATCCATATGACGAATGAACTCTGCAAGCCAGTCGCAGGCCCGCGAACAAGGCAAGCAAGCAGAGTATAACTCAGCTATACTATACCATTGCTGCATACAGTTCGGCTACTATAAAATGCGAAAAAGCCTGCATACAGCAATAATAAGCATTCGTCAGGCGAGGATTATCCGCGCGAAGCAAGCGCGATCGGGCGGACGGGAGATCCGGTAACACCCTGCATCTTAAGGGGCAAGCAGACAAAGACAAACTCATAGATGTGCTCTTTTGCCAGATCTTCCAGAAAGAGATTCTCCAGGATATAGATACCATGCCGGACCAACAGAATGGCATGTCCCGGCAGCGTCATCTGGAGATCGGGATCAACAACATCCATGACATCCCAGGCGACATTATCGGCACCTACCGCCCTGATCCGTTGTTCACTCAGCCATTGTGAGGCACTCCCAGCCATACCGCCCGCCTGCAAATAACGCTCAGGATTGTGCCAGAGCGCACCATTGCCTGTCCGGACCAGCACAACATCCCCTTCTTGAATTGTCACCCCTTGCCCGGCGGCCGTGGCTTGCAGTTCATCCCCCGTAATTAGCGGCTCGCCAGTAATGTAATCCACGCCCCGTTTCGCCGCGACATCCAACAAAACGGCCCTGGCCAGTAATGGCTCGATCGTTTCCACCCCCAGTTCCGAGAAGCCCTTCGAGGTTTGTAGGCCAGGGGTTATGTCACGTTCTCCGTAGATCTGCAAGTTTTCCGCCTGATGGCAGAGTGCGTCGATATGTGTCCCCGAATGTTCGGTGGTATAGATTGTTCCGGAAGCGCTTGTGCGGGTCGAGCCGGTCTCCGGCTCATGATGGCGGTGCAAGGTATAAACAAATCCGGGAGCGTGGGAGAGCAAAATAGGCGCTCCAGCGTAGCGCGGTTGCTCAAGATCGTAGATCTTAGCATCCAAAAGTGAGTTAAGGGTTACAGGCATTAGAATCTTCCTTCACTATTTCATCACGCAATTATCAGGCATATCCTTATTATGACATAGCGCCCGGTGCTTCCAAACCTGAAAACATGCTGAAGCCAAAAAAAGAAAAATGCCGCGTTTTCCGGGTACATAGGTAAAACACGGCATCTGACCACTCTACTTCTTAATGGTTATTTTGAAGTATAGCACTTAATTACGCAACTACGTACATTCTGCCCTAAAAAGGCTAACAGCCTGGAAAATTTGAGAGAGTAGGGCCGGGCATATACGAAACGAATCCAGATCTAACGCTACTTAATCCAGACTCTCATAGGAGACTTCATCCTCTAACTCTTCAGAATATTTTTTATTTTCGACGAGCGTAAGAGAATGGGTCGCAGACCGAGCAGTCTCCGCAGGCTGACTCAATGTTTTCAGTACATTTCCGACTGCGAACAGGATGCAAAAGTAGAAAAGCATCCCACTAACGGATTGCAGAAACGAGAAAAGCTGAGGTACAATCAACGTTCCCCAGAAATCATAGCCTGATTGATAGACTGAATCCACACGATTTTGATACGTATTCCAGATTCCCGAAAGTTCAAGAAAGACCTGAACAAGCCAGAGCAGACTGATTGCCCAGGCAGCCCGAATACAAAGATTTCCGATGTAGGTAAGGTTCTTTAGCTTTAGCATTGAATGGTACCCCCGCAAACACACAACATAACATTCTCCAGGTATTGTAACGTGGAAAAAACAATGCTTTCAAGCTCATGCGTCGGAGAAAACGTGACAAATCAAGCTCAAATCAGGCTTCATTGATAAAAATATAGGACCAGATCCATTATATTAATGAGTTTTCATATTATTGGCGGTATAATCAAAATAAACAGTTCCAAATGACATCCTTAAGTAAAAAGGACACCAAAAATGAACCCTGCTACCATCATTCAAGAGATCGATCATCGCGCGCAACCGCTTCCGAATGGGCCCTGGATTATGACCCAGGTCTGGCACGAACTGATCTTCGCCCACTGGCCAATGAAGTCTGAAAAGCTTCGGCCTCTTATCCCAAGAGTTTTTGAGCTCGACACCTTTGAGGGTGAAGCCTGGATTGGCATCGTCCCATTTCGAATGAGCACGGTCCATCCACGTGGGATTCCTTCTGTACCAGGGATTTCGGCATTTCCGGAGCTAAATGTACGCACCTATGTCAAAATAAATAACGTGCCAGGTGTCTACTTCTTCAGCCTGGAGGCCGGAAATCCGATCGCTGTCGCCCTCGCCCGCTCACTCTTTCATCTTCCCTATTTCAACGCCAGCATGAACTGCAAGCACGTCGGAAATACAATCCTCTATAGTAGCCATCGCACCCATCGAGGAGCGCCAGCAGCCGACTTCAGCGCCTACTATCGTCCAACCGCTCCTGTCCAGTTTGCCAGCGCCGATACACTGCCAGCCTGGTTGACCGAGCGTTACTACCTTTATACCACCGATCGCTTGCAGCGAACGTATCGTGGAGATATCCATCATCGGCGCTGGCCCCTCCAGGCAGCCGAAATTGAGATCGGACTGGACACCCTCTCCCGCTCTCACAAGCTCGACCTGCCCGATACAGCTCCTTTGCTACACTACTCAGAGCGCCAGGAGGTCTTGATCTGGCCGCTAAGGAGGATATTGTAGGATGTTTCTTCAAAAGAAAACACCTATCACATACCTGATCTTTTGCGACTATCATGATAGAATAGAAGCGCGAGACAAATCATTCCGACACAATTCAGAAAGTGAGTTCCAACCAGCATGAGCCAGCAAACAAAAGCGCCAGCACCAGAGCAGAGTGGTCACACCAACCGACGTCTCTTTGCCAGGTATTATGAGCACAGCTCGGAGGGATCTTCAGAGAACTTTGTTCGTCCGCTCCGCCGGGAGATGGTCGGGCAGGCCCATGGACAGGTATTGGAAATTGGCGCAGGCAATGGACTCAACTTTGCTTTTTACCGTCCCGAGCTGGTCGAGCAGGTAGAAGCAACCGAGCCGGATAGCACAATGCTGGAATACGCCCAAAAACGAGCGGAGACCGCGAAAGTACCGATCAAGCTTGTGCAGTCACCGGTGGAAAATCTGCCCTACCCGGATGAGAGTTTTGATAGCGTAGTCGCCACCCTGGTATTCTGCTCTGTTAACGATCCCCGGCGTGGGATGAGCGAGATTAGACGAGTACTTAAACCCGGTGGCAGCTTGCTGATGATTGAACATATTCGCGCCAAAGGCAAGGTCGCCTTAGCCATCCAGAATATCTGCACACCGATCTCAAGGCGGATGACCGGAAATTGTCATTGGAATCGCGACACCGAAACAACCGTGATTGAGGCCGGATTTAGAATTGAACAGCGGCGCGATATTATCTCGTTTGTATTGCCATTTCTAATGCTACATGCGGTGAAATAGGTGGTCCAGATCAAAACATTTAACCCCAAAAGCTGAGGAGCCTTCTGCTTTATCCAGGCTCACAATATTGTCCGTAAAACCTGAAAATGCGGGAAGGACATTCTATTTAACGCTTTTTATAACGCTACCAGACTAGTATTGAGGAGACATCACAGCATTTTTCCTGGTTCAACTTACCTTGTGAGAAAAAGCAGAAAAGAGCGCACAATGCAACTAGTTAAAATCTACAGTTCGGGAAGATTCAAAAAAGAAGCGCGTTACCAGTTTCTTAAAGATTTAGACAAGATGCGAAAAGAAGGCTGGCATCTCCACACCCTGACCGATCAAGGTGTGGGCAGGGGTCCGGACCACACGGGTCTTTACAAAGTTATATACGAGAAGTCAGACGAGGAATTTGTTTAAATAAGCTCTTAATACTAACAACTCTTGACGATGAAGAGCCCCTTATTTACGACTAACAAAAGACACCATCAGAATAGCTGTTGATGGTGCTTTTTGCATCCAGAACGACAATTAATTTATTTAGAGTTACTTGCCCTGGCAGCGCTAATTCGGCGTTCTGCCAGGAGTTGGGCAGCCCGAGCGGTTGAAATATGCTCTGCTCGTGCCAGATCTAACACGGCCAATGTCGTTTCATAGATATGCATGACAGCCGCTCTGGCTCGCTGGGAATTAAAGCCACCTGCCGCCCGACTCTCGACGCTCCAGACAGCGCCTCCGGCATTGACAATATAATCGGGCGCGTAAAGGATGCCACGTTGCTCCAGTAGCTCCCCATGACGCTCCTCGGCAAGTTGATTGTTGGCGGAGCCGCAAACAATCTGACAGCGCAGTTCAGAGATAGAGCTATCGTTAATCACAGCCCCCAGGGCGCAGGGACAATAAATATCCACAGGCAGTTTCATGATCTCTTCTGGAGAAGCAACCGTCACCTGCAAGCTAGCAGCCAACTGCTTGACGCGCTGCGGATTAATATCCGCAATTGTGACGACTGCCCCCGCTTGCTGAAGTTGCTCAACAATCGACCAGCCAACCGATCCAATGCCTTGAACAGCAACACTTCGACCTTGCAATTCTGAACTCCCATAACGAGCTTGCAAACAGGCACGCATTCCTTGAATCACACCCAGAGCGGTCGCTGGGCCGGAATCACCCGAAGTTTCAGAGCGAGGCACAATATAAGCGCACTCCTGCGCCAGCAGGTCCATATCGGCGATGGTTGTACCAACATCGGCTCCCGCCAGAAACAGTCCATTCAGGCGCTGAATGAAGCGCCCTAAGCTACGTAAAAGTGCTTCGGTTTTCTGCGAGGCCGGGTCGCCAATCACGACACACTTACCCCCACCAAGGTTAGCGCCCGCCGCCGCCCATTTATAAGTCATAGCCTGTGCCAGGCGAACGGCATCCTGCATCGCTTCTCTTTCAGAGGCATAGCGTTTCATCCGAATTCCGCCTGCGGCTGGTCCCAGGGTCGTATCGTGGATGGCAATCATGGCTTTTAAACCACTGGCCTTATCCTGGCAGACATAGACTGTGTCAGCATCATGTTGCTGTAGAAGATCAAAGAGAAAATCACTCATGCGACCATTTTTCCTTTGCTGGCTATTGCTCTATCTTTAGCATCCCAAACAATAACTCGGCCCCGACATCCGCCCATCCATCCAATCGAAGGGAATCACACTCAAATAGAATACTACAGGGTCTGTAGCGGCAGCAAGCCATTCAATTCGTTGACTGAACGCGCTTAAGAAGCCAGGACAAACAGTGCCAGAAACGATCAACGGTGAAGGGTCTTTCAATAGCAAGCCAGACTTAAAAATAGAGCATAAAATGTCCTCCTAAAGCTGGAGGACATTTTATGTAGTATGAAGAAATTAACGCGCTACCAGAATCGATGCG
>DASSXK010000513.1:0-6382 GCA_035703945.1 Ktedonobacteraceae bacterium
TCTGGCTGGAATCGATGATCAAGAAGTAGTAGCAGGGTTCGGGGCCGGGATTGTAGAAATCATGCGGGACATCCGCGACAAAGAAGATTGAATCGCCCGTTTCAAGCGTGACTTCTTGTTCCCCAAGCAAGCACTCTAATCGACCCTGGACTATTGTCATATGTTCAACGACCCCAAACTGGTGCGGAGGAAACGCCCCCGTTCTCTGATCAGGAGGAATCTCGTACCAGACAACTTCCAGCCCATGTCGCTGTAGATCCGGCGCTAACAGGTGACGCTCAACCCCTGAATGAGGATCAATCAACACACTCCGCTCGCTCTTCTTCACAACGTGAGACCGCTCGAAAACCTTCTGCGGCTGCTCTCCCAGCAGCGAGGAGACGGTACAGCCAAGCCCTTCCGCGATCTGACTGAGAACCTTGATCGTCGGATTTTTAACGTTCCGCTCAATATCAGAAAGCATCGCACGGCTGACGCCGCTCCTCTCAGCAAGCGTCTCAAGGGTCAATCCCAGGGAATTACGTTTCACTCTAATCGCTGCGCCCAGCTCTTCTACAGACATCTTACTTTTCTCACTTACAACATATCCAATACATTCTACTATAGTAGAATATACCACAAACAGTTCTTCTTTAGTTGACATCGAGATGTATTTCTTTTATCATGGATGTAATTCCTCTATTGTAGTTTTTTTTGTGAAGGAGTGAAAGGGCAACGCAGATGAGTGTTCGGGGATTAAACAAGCGTCCATATCATACCGAGGGTTTCTTAATGGGTGGGCTTGGGGTGCTAAGCTTTAGTATTACACTTCCAGTCACACGTATTGCTGTCCCTCTTCTGGGCGGAACGTTCGTCGGGCTGGGACGCGCCGTTGTAGCAGGGATTCTGGCACTGCTTGTCCTTTTGATTCGTCGCGAACCGCTGCCTGCTCGTCGTCATTGGTTCGGCCTCCTGGTTGTTGCGATTGGGGTTGTGATTGGTTTTCCGCTCTTTTCGGCGCTGGCCCTGCAAAGTCTGCCAGCCTCGCATGGGGCAGTCGTGGTTGGTCTGTTACCGGCTGCGACGGCGGTGATGGCTGTGCTACGGGCCGGGGAGCGACCCTCGCGAGGCTTCTGGTTTAGCTGTATCGGGGGCGTGCTGGCGGTGATAATCTTCGCAATTATCCAGGGTGCGGGACATCCCCAACCGGCGGATCTGCTCTTGTTGCTTGCGGTCATATTCGGGGCACTGGGATACGCGGAAGGTGGTCGCCTGGCGCGTGAATTGGGCGGCTGGCGCGTTATTTGTTGGGCGCTTGTGTTGATAGGACCTTTTCTAGTGTTACCTGTCATCTTCTCGTTCCATCCTGACGGGAATGTTGCTCAACCGCTTCCCTGGTTGGGATTTGCCTACGTTTCGGTGATCAGTATGTTTCTGGGCTTCTTCGCCTGGTATCATGGCCTCGCGGTCGGTGGCGTTGCGCGTATCGGACAGATCCAACTCCTGCAACCCGTCCTGACGCTGATCTGGGCCGCGCTTTTTCTGAAGGAGCAGGTCACGTTTTTGATGATCCTGGCTTCTCTGCTGGTGATTGCCAGTGCCGCCGCCAGCCAATGGACACGTCGTCCAACTGTTCCGACAGTAATCCCGGTTGAGGAAAGGGTGCCATCACGGTTATAGGATCTGGCAAGCTTAAGCCAGCGGATCTTGCCCTTTGCTGGCACAGACCGTTTCTTCCTCAGTGGATGCTTTGGGTGAAATGGGGCTGATTTCTTGATGAACGATGTTCCTGGAACTATTCTTACGATAAAAAAGAGCATTCATTCCCGCCTTGACCATCGGGATTCTGCTTTTCCTGGTAGACCAATCATCGTCAGAATCCAGGCGGGCCGCGAGGGAGTTGACTTTGAGCAAGGTGAAGAGACCTACAAGCATCAAGATGACGCAGAGAAGGCAAATGACCCCAAACACAATATGGATTCCATCCCACATCGGGCCGGATGCTAAAGCCAGGACGGATAGAAGCATGATCTCAATTCCCCTCTCAGGAATGACGCAAGGAGAAACCCTCTCCACAGTTAATACGCACCCACTACAAAAATGGATTAGGCATCCGGACAAGTGTAGAGGCGGTGCGGATGTGCAAGGGCTCTGCCCCTGCACCCCGCCAGGGAAGCTACGCCTCCCTGGACCCACTGACACCTTCAATGACTATAAGAGGATTTTTTGAGGATTAACTATCACTATTTCCCGTTCATATGGTTGTAAACGGCCAACCAGTCATTCGCAATCTCGTGCTGGGCCTCTTTCAGGGACATGGCACCGGAACAAACCTGATCATGCAGGTAGTTCTCAACCTGGTCCTTTTGATGGAAGCCAGGAGTTGGAGAAGCGGCCTCTGGCCAGAGATTGGCGATATCGTTTGATCCACCTAACTCAAGGCTGATCAAGTGGTCAACTTCATACTGACCGGCTGTATGATGATAAATTCCATATTCCTGGTAGGCCTGCGTTTTTTCGCTATATGGTACATTGCGAACAGAGCTAGAATAACCTGAAACACAGATTTGATCTTTGGTAGCATCCGGAAAGACCGCTCCAGGTGTGCAAGCTTTATCTTGATAAGCACCATTCACCTGACAGCCAGAGGTTTTGGTCCTGTGACCAATATTGACGCTTCCGGAGGAACTACCCGAACCGCTGTAACCACTATTCGAACCACTGGAACCACCATTCGACCCATAACCGTTGGAGCCGCTTGAAGGCACGTTAACTGTCACCGACTTACAACTTGCCAGGACCAGCATGAGCATGCAGAACACACCCAGCCATTTTAAAGATTTCATTAATAATTCCTCCTGTAACTTAACCGTCCCTGATAATCATAAATTACTCAGATTGCAATACTAGCCAGCTTGAATCGAACTTCTGTTGCTTAAGATCTTCAGCTTTGATCCAGTAATAAAGCATACCGCTACTGGCCCACTTCATTCCGGCCTGCTCATCGGTATCAATTTGGAGCAGGAGAAGCCAGTCATTCGATTTTTTTAGCAAGGCCTCGGCCTTTGGATCGCTGGCGTCGCTCATGCCATTGCTGACGAGCTGACACTGGGAACGCATATCATCCTGTAGCGTCTCGGGATTTCCAAGGATGCGATGATGCATGGGAGCATGATCGTTTGGACCGGGAAATTTGCTTAGCACATCTTCATATTTCTTCTGCTGGTCGTCTCCCCACTTCAGGTCCGGAAGATCAGTCTGAGGGTCCTGGGGGAGCGTTATTTCGCTGGCAAGCTTCACGGAGCAGGCCTTGAATCTGGCTTCAGCAGGAAGCTTGTCTGGAAAATCTGTGCGCTTCAGATCTCCGCTTTCGCCGGGTTTGAAAATGACTTGCCAGCCTCCACGATCCTGAGGTGATTCGCCAAAGGTCTCCTGTTTGGCATCATAGAAAAACCAGAGCATACCACTTTGTGGCATTAGTTTATCAAGATCGTACTGCCAGAGTTCCTCAAGATGAATCTGAGCGATAAAGGACTGGGGTAGACCCTTCCATTCAGGCCAGCTTGTTCCAGCAGGTAGATCAGGGGAACCGCCGAGCCTGGTAGCACCAATCGGCAGGTAGGACTCATCACCGGGAGTTGCAGTCATCCGGATTGAGTTTCGAGCAATCTGATCGATATTCTTAACCAGGTCTGTCAAGCCTGCTGCTTCCAGTGCAGCCCTGGCATCATTTTTGTTCATCGACACCTCCACCATTTGTTATTAACACGAGTAACTGTTCAATAAAGATGCAGCATTTTCAGGCCCCTGGTTATAGTATAGCCTGAAGCACAGGATACGTATTCGATCAATTGATAGAGCGGGCTTACAGCACCATTGAAGATAATCTTCAGCATTTGTGCTTGCTTTCTTTTTGCGGATTAATAGCGTTATTGAAGGGGCCGCTTATAACTGAGTCCAGAATTCTCATCCATACAACCTATTGGGAGGGGACACGTAAACAATGAAAGAGAGCATAGCCACGTTCCAATAATTGGCTAAACGTGCTATCATACGAAGACAAGAATAACGATCAAACGGAGCAAGATTGGTGAGCAGGACAGACGATTCAGCACTGCCAGAGGTGACGTTTTATACGAAAGCTGGCTGTCACCTCTGTGATGATGCACGCGAGATGCTTGAGGAAGTTGCCAGTCGCGGCGTGGAATATCTGCTGACAGAGCGCGATATCCGCAGCGACGAGGCCCTGTTTGAACGCTATCGCTATCGCATCCCGGTCATTATGATCGACCAAGAGGAAGTACTCGAAGGGCGGATTGAGCTTGCCGACGTTGAGCAGGCCTTCGGCTTATAAACAAAGGATAGGAAAGATGGCGATACATCAGGCACAAAACAATCCAGCGATAAGCGAGGGGATCGGGAAGATTCCTGGGCAGCCTTCGCCGCTTCTGCTGCGCTTTGAACGAGGCTTCTATCATTTTGGGTTGTTTATGTTTGTCCATTGGGCAACCTTGCTGATGGTTATGCTTGGAACGCTGGTCACGCTGGCACTCAGCGTGCCATTTTTGTCCTATTTTGGGCTGGACGCAATTGCTAAACCGATTTTCTATAATTTGCACTTTGTCTGTGCCCAGATCCCTTCGCACTCGTTTTACATTTTTGGACATCAGCTTGGGATGTGCGAACGCAACTTCTCGATCTATGCCTCGATGTTCGTCGGTAGCTTGATCTTCGTCCTGAGCAAGAAACGTCTGAAGGGTATCCCCTGGTGGATCTGGCTGCTGCTGGTGCTGCCACTGGCGCTGGACGGTACGACCCAGATGTTTGGTCTGCGCGAAAGCACCTGGGAGCTTCGGGTTTTGACCGGCGTACTGTTTGGATTCGGGAACGTCTGGTTTGTGCTGCCGATGATGCAGAAAAGCCTGGATGAAACGCCCATGAGTCCTCCCCGCTACCAGTTGGGAAGCCAGCCCGGGCAGAGCGAAACCGGCACACCTATCCACAATAATCAAGAAACAGTCTAAGAAAGCACAGTATCCATGCAGGAGCAGAGCACAACCGAGAGAACCTTCGCCGTTGCGACCCTTGGCTGCAAGGTCAACCAGGCCGATAGCGAACATATCAGCGACCAGATGAGCGCCGCTGGCTTCAGTCCACGCGAATTTACAGAGGCAGCCGACGTTTATATTGTCAACACCTGCACCGTCACCCACCTGGGAGACCGCAGTTCGCGCCAGATGATCAGCCAGGCCCGTCGCCGTCATCCCGAGGCCCTGCTGGTCGTGACCGGCTGCTACGCCGAACTGAATCCCGAGGGAGTGGCCGCGCTGCCAGGCGTTGACCTCGTCATTGGCAATCAGGCCAAAGATAGCCTTGCTGAGGCTATCCAGCAACATCAGTCCACCCAGAAAGCCGAACCAGCACCGACCGAAGTTCTTGAGGAGCTCGCTCAACATCTCGTGCCTGCCAACGATTTTTCCGACGAAAAGGCTCGCCGCATCCTCCCACTCCTGTCCGCGAGCAACCAGCATATTGGAAACGATCTGATGTTGGATAGCCAGCACATTGGCAGCGATTTGGAGGTCGGCAGCGATGCCGAGCCGCAGCCAGAGAATCCCGCCCGGCTCTCGCCCTTTGAGCAGCCACAGGCGTTTTCGGGTCCACGGGTGGTGCCATCGCGGACGCGTGTCCAGATGAAAGTGCAAGATGGCTGCAATAACCGCTGCACCTACTGTATTGTGCCTTATGTGCGCGGCAACTCGCGCAGCCGCAGCATTGCCTCGGTCGTGGACAACGTCAAGCGCAAAGTTGACGCAGGTTATCAGGAGGTTGTGCTGACGGGCATACACCTTGGCGATTACCATCCCGACGCGGAAC
The DNA here is from genome assembly GCA_035703945.1 of Ktedonobacteraceae bacterium. Taxonomy (GTDB): domain Bacteria; phylum Chloroflexota; class Ktedonobacteria; order Ktedonobacterales; family Ktedonobacteraceae; genus DASSXK01. The sequence continues at coordinate 5,857 of DASSXK010000513.1, forward strand.
AATCCCTGGACCTGGGCGACTTGATTGCCAGCTTGCTCAAAGAGACCAGCATACCCCGGATACGGGTCTCCTCGCTGGAGCCTGAAGATTTCCAGTTGGAGTGGTTGCATCTCTGGCAAGATCCACGTATGTGCCGCCACCTGCATCTGCCGATGCAGAGCGGATCGGACCTGATTCTGCGCAAGATGGCTCGCCACTATAACAGCGAACGCTACGCGACGATCATCACAACTGCCAAACAACTTGTACCCGGTATGGCTATCTCGACGGATATCATCACCGGCTTCCCAGGCGAAACCGACGAGGATTTTGAGCAGACCTATCAACTTGCCAGGCGGCTCGAATTCGCAAAATCGCATGTCTTCCGTTTCTCCCCGCGCCAGGGGACGGCCGCCGCCAGGATGCGCGGTCAGGTGAAAGAGGATGTGAAGAAAGCGAGAACCGAACGCCTGCTGGAACTGAATAACGAGCATGCCAGGATCTTCCGCCAGCAGTTTGTGGGTCAGCAAGTCAGCGTTTTGATGGA
>DASSXK010000517.1:0-2798 GCA_035703945.1 Ktedonobacteraceae bacterium
AGGATCTGCATGGCATCTATCCAACCAGCACGGCCGATGCTCAATCCCTGGCCCGGATAAAGGAGCGACTTGCAATGGTCCACGACGATTCGACCGTCGTTTTCCAACAACCAGACATACCGCAAGCCCCGATTCCCCCGATGCCTGCGAATCATGCCACACGCAATGTTGTCCGTAGCAGGGGTTGGCAGCGGCGCCTGAGTACGATTGCGGCGGTATTGTTTGTCGTGGTACTGGTTGGTTCATTGATCGTCTCACTAAACTTTTTCCACCGAATTAGTGTTGGTAAGAAGATAATCGTGCCGAAGCCGACCTGGACTGCGATTACCGGACGGCCAGTTCTGTTGTTTTCAATGCATATGCTCGATAACAACACGGGTTGGGCCGAAACGATCACAGGACATATTGTTCGGACCACCGATGGAGGAATCACCTGGAAGGATGTTACGCCTAAATTCGTTGCAGAGGCTATGAATGTCGCAAATCCCACTCGCCCTAGCACTGATTTTCTTTCTGCTGATAGTGCCTGGATCGCGATTTCGCAACTTGCGAGTAAGGATGGAAGCTACCCATCGACCGTTTTTCGGACCGTTGATGCTGGCAAAACGTGGCAGAGCGCGACGCTTCCCAGGTCGTCATTCGGGGTCAGTCAGATCACCTTTATTGATGCTCAGAACGGGTGGGTGATTGCCGGCGAGGGTGGAGCTGCCGCTGGGTCGCAGGCGCTGGACATTTTTCATTCTGTCAATGGTGGACAGAGCTGGGTTCGCGTGAGCCATGTCTCGTTAAATCCTAACGATCCTGGTAGCCCGCAAGGCATTCCGGCGGGCGGAGATAAAACGGGCTTCAGTTTTGTAGATGCCTCTACCGGCTGGGCCGCTGGGAGTACGCCAGTCGACAACTTCATCTACTTTTATGTGACACATGACAGCGGAGTTAGCTGGCAGCGTCAAAGTTTTCCCTTTCCTGCAAATATTGTCAGGCCGCAGGTTACGACGATGCCGCCGGTCTTTTTCAATGCTGATGATGGCCTATTGCTTGCTAACTTTTATACGCAGAATAGCGCGGGTGTCTCTACTTACTCCTATCTGACACATGATGGAGGCAAAACCTGGGGTAGCCCGATTCAGATCCCTGCTTATGTCGGTTCGAGCCCCACATTTATTAACATGCAGGATGGGTGGTCTACCGGCCAGGATAACAAGACCCTCTACGTCACACAGGACGGTGGACAACATTGGATAAAAGAGCTTCCAGGCTCCAGTTTCAATAACATCACTCAGCTAGACTTTGTCTCGAATGAAATGGGCTGGGCCATCGGGGAGATAAATTCGAATTCCACCAGCACGACGTTCCTGCTGAAAACCGAAAATGGCGGACATACCTGGCAAACGATGCACCCTGTCATCCCGGCTAACTGATGAGTCCTACACCAGTACTATAACTGAAGGTCGCTCTCCCAGAGGAACGGGTGAGCGACCTTCTTGCATTTTCTTGATAATAAAAGTGGGATGACTTAGAAAGTTATAACAGAGCTGTCTTCTCTCGCAAAAGCTGCGTGTAAATCAGGAACCATAGCGTACAAAGACTTTGATTGGTTGGATCGAGCCGTTGGCGATTTCTTCGAAGGTACGGGCCAGGTTATCGGCTTCGATAGAATAGGTGAAAAGATCTTCAAGTGGCGTCGAATGTTCCGCCAGGTAGCTGAAGAAACGCCGGGCATGCGATTGGTAATCCAGCCCATCGCTCGAACCTATGATTGTAAGCTCCTTCTCGTGGAAGCAGGCAGACAGGACCAGCGGCTCGTAATTGCCGTCCGCCAGGATGCAGATGCGACCGCCTTGGTGCAGATTCGCCTGAAGCAGCTCAAAGGCGCTATTGCGACTGGAACACTCGATGCCCAAATTGTAGTTACCCGGCATGTGCAGCGGCCAGGAAGGATCGAAGGCATGCCGGGCCCCGAGTTGTAGGGCCAGCTTACGTCGTTCTGGTAGCGGATCGATAATATCGATCTTGCGTATCCCCTGGGATTTGAGGATGCCGACCGAGAGCAGTCCCATCGCGCCCGCGCCGCTGATCAGGATTGAATCTTCACTGCCGGGCTTGAGCTTATGGATACCTTTGGCGGCATCGCAGCTCAGAATGGCCAGCAAGGCCTGCTCATCTGAGATCTCGGGTGGAACGGGCAGGGCTTTCAAGCGTGGGACCGTTCCAATCGTTCGATGACCGTAAAAGGACACGACCCGCGAGCCGATTGGAAGATCATGCACGTCCGAGCCGGTTTCGATAATGGTGCCCAGGCTTTCATAGCCCGTCATAAGTGGGTAGTGGGTCGTCGCTGTATGCCGCTCCTGACCTAGATAGCGGGCCAGCTCGCTGCCGATGCTAATCGCACTGGCGCTGGTCTTGATGCGTACTTCATAAGGCTTGAGAGGAGGGAGCGTTTCGCTGACCCACTCCAGTTGCTGGGGAGCGACCAGGAGTAGTGATCTGTTCTGCATAGTATCCTCCGTATAACCTGGGCCGCTAGAACAGCTAAAATCTGTGGGCGACAGGTTCGGTTGTCTGATTGTATTTCTTCATGACAAAATAAGCTCTTTGTCTGGAGAATAGGATGAGTTTGAATATAAGTACGTTTGTGGGCCGCGAAATTTTCTCAATGAAATGGGCCTATATATATAGACTGATTCCAGGCCCGATTCTAAAAAAGATCAACTAAAAGTTCTAAGGGGCAGACAAAAGTCCTCTTCTACTCTAGATACGGATGGCTGAGGAAAAGAGTAGCGTTTTTGAGGGGA
>DASSXK010000531.1:0-2227 GCA_035703945.1 Ktedonobacteraceae bacterium
AGGGCAGCGCCCTTGCCAATGCCTGGCGGCCACGTTCAGTCAGCCGCCTCAGGTGCCTGCGCCGGTCCGTCCCTGCCTCAATCGTGAGGAGCCCCTGGCGGACGCATGGCTTCAGGTTGCGTGCGAGCGTCGTGCGGTCCATGACCAGGTCCTCAGCCAGTCGCGTCACGGGCGCTTCACCCAGCAATGCAACGGCGACCAGAAGAGTGAACTGGGTTGACCGTAAACCAGTCGGCTGCAGCACCTCATCAAAGAGTTGCGTGACGGCGCGTGCTGCCTTGCGCACATTCGAGCACGCACACGTCGCCTCAATCTCAGCCAATTGAGCTGCGTTTGGTTGATGCAAGTGTTCGTTCATAATTAGGAGTATATACACTTATTTTCAATTTGTCAAGCCCTTTGTGGCTCAGTGGAAAGAAACGCGGCTCAAGAAGCGTTTTGGCGCGTGCCAGTGTCACAGGACACAAAGTTTCGCCGTTTTGGGACGCAAAGGTGTATTAGAACGCGAATTGGTATCATGCGTCGTATTGGCACCCGCAGACAGAAACCAGGGTTCAGCCTGGGAGAACGCCCCCCTGCACGTCGCTGATGGAATGCCCTGGGACATCTTTCGAGCAGTCGCCTGCTTGAGAGCAGATGCAAAGTCCATCACCTGTGCGAACCGTCGCTGCGGATCTTTCGAGAGGGACTTGAGGACGATGTGCTCAACGGCAGGTGAGATTGAGGAAACATGGTCTCGCAACGCCGGTGGAGGGGTAGAGACATGACCAACATGGACTCCAAGAACGGAACCGTGAAACGGAGGCCGACCACAGAGCCATTCGTACACCATCACGGCCAGCGCATACTGATCGCTCGCTGGCATTGGGTTTCCCCGAATCTGCTCGGGGGCCATATCTCTGGCTGTCCCTTTCACTTCTCGCTTGCCATACCTCTTTTCCAAGACAGAGGGAACCATGGTCGCAATGCCAAAATCTGCCAGCCAGATCCTGTTGTTTCGCCCAAGCAACACATTCTCAGGCTTGACATCGCTGTGAATCACGCGGTGATCATGGACATACTGTACTGGGCCTCTGAGGAACAGTGGAACCAAAAACAACGATAAGAATTATTCTCCTCACTCTTTTGGCTCTACAAGCGGCTTGAGCGGAGGAGTAATGTATCCTCTGTTGGGGAAGGAAGAGCCTTTTCGGTTGGATGCGTCTTAGCTCAAGCCGCTTCTCAGGCCGATTCATTTTCTTACCGTGCTTTTTCGTTCCACTGTTCCTCAGAGGCCAATGAGGCGAAAGGTTGGGGAGTTGGGTCTCGATGAGGATACCTGATCCCGTCGTAAATGATCCCCCCTTGCAATTCAGCCTGCTTGCTACAACCTCGTTGCGCAACCCGTGGGCCTCGCAATTATCGTTGGGTCTATGCCGAGCGCGATGGAGCTGATGCAAAACTGCACGGCGAGGCCCTCAAACGGTTGATCAGCGGATGGCGGCAGACCGGTGGGGACCGACGACGCATCAAAGGAGTGTAGTTCCCGCCTGTTCTCGTGTGTCAACCAGTTCGCTTGGCAGCCTTGGAAAAACAATATCCAGACGACAAGGACGCGGCGTGTGAGGTCGCGAGCGATTTATTTACAACATTCCATGCTGATATCCCAGATGGGGAGCGGTTTTCCCAGGCTCTGAATGGTCGATTCCTACAATTCGCGCCGATTGCGGATTACCCAATCTTTCGGGTAATCCGCACCGATTTCCTATGTTTCACCTCAAAATCGGTCGAAGTTTGACCCAATTTACCAATTGTACCCTATCGTCAAAAAAACACTTAAAGGCCAATAGCATCCAGAACCATAAGAGAGCTTTCACGCTAGTTACCCAGGCTGCTTCTGAGAGCCAGACGAAAAGATTTAAGTCAGAAATCAACCTGTTTTCGTTTTCGCGCTCTGAATTGTGATCGGTAAAACGAGCAATACAGGCGCGGAAAAATTATATGTCAGGACTCATCTCGTATGAGATGGTGTTTATCCCCTCTACAGGCTGGTCGAAAGCATTTCGATGAAAAGTTATGGAACGGAAAAAACGAAACAAAATTCGACAATCAACATTCAAGGGGTGTCCTCTTGGTTTTCCCTCTTTCCCAAAGAGGTTTGGTGAGAATGCGCTAAGCAGTCTGATATAAGCGGGTACGTACCCGCATCAGGCAAAAAGAAAACGCCACCCTTCTGCGACCATTGCGT
>DASSXK010000771.1:0-2058 GCA_035703945.1 Ktedonobacteraceae bacterium
CTGGCTGCTCTGGCCTTACAAGGGCACAAGGACCCGGGGCGCTTTATCGCAGAATTTGCAGGCAGCCATCGTTATGTATTGGATTATCTCACTGAAGAGGTTTTGCAACAGCAACCCGCCGAACTTCAGGAATTTCTGCTCCAGACGTCGATTTTGGAGCGCCTGCACGCCCCTCTCTGCAATGCCCTGACCGGAAGAACCGATAGTGGCGCGATATTGGAGAGATTGGAACGCGCTCATCTTTTTGTGTTGCCCCTGGATGAGCAGCGCGACTGGTATCGTTATCATCAACTATTTCGTGAATTTTTAGACCGACAATTGCAGCAGACAAGACCAGAGCAGGTCTATTCTTTACATGTCCGGGCGGCTAACTGGTATGAGGAGCAGGGTTTGAAGGTTGAGGCCATTCAAACATGGTTGAAAATTCATGCCTATGATCGTGCGATTGAGCTAATTGAGTCCCTGGGGGGTGGCTTGCTCATGTCTGGCAAGGTCATGATGCTACAGAACTGGTTGAATCGGTTGCCTGAAAAGATGCTTGAATGCTATCCTCATGTCGCCTTATATTATTGTGGTTGCTTTGTTTCTTTGGGGCTCTTTGAGGCGGCCGAGACCTCACTTAAAAATGCTGAACGCTGGCATCGCGCGTTGCAACTACATGATGATAGGCGGACTCCGGAGAAGATTCAGGAATTTGAGATAGATCTGCTGGCGAATCGGACTGTACTTGCGGGTTTTCGTGGTAATGTGCTGGAGACGATTGATTTAGCCCATAAAGCGTTACGTGAGGTACCTGAGGATAATTATCTGGTTCGTGGAATTATCAGGATTGCGCTGGGAGAGGCGTATGGTTTGAAAGGCGATCTGGGGGCTGCGCTTCGGGCCTTTGAGGAGTCGCGATCGCTTCAATTTATGCTGGCTCATACTGTGATTAGCCTGTCTATCCAGGCCAAATTGCTTGTTAGTAGAGGGAACTTACGGGCAGCGTATAAACTGCTACTTCAAGTTCAGGCGCTTGAGCAAGATGCACCCATACAAATTTTTCCGACGAACAGCATGTTTCTGACGGCGCTGGGTGAACTCTGGTATGAATGGAATGATCTGGTGGCGGCCAAAAATTATTTATTAAAAGGCGTTCAACTGGGGGTGCAGTGGGGGAATCCGGTAATGCAAATTTCGACGATGCTGGACCTGGCTTTTGTCTCATTGTCTCAACCGGCGCGATCGTTGGAATTAATCCAGGAAGTCAAACTGTTGCTGGCAGCCAAACCTATTCCCGGCCTGAGTCGCTGGCTTGAAGCTACGTGTGCTCAATTACGCTTACGCCTGGGAGAGAAAGAAGAGGCCTATCGCTGGTCACAAACATTACCTGAGATTTCCAGGGAACAATGCGGCTACTGGGAGGAATCTGCCAGGGTTATACAGGCGCGTATTTTGTTGGTTCAGCAACGTTTTCACGAGTCCCTGGCGCTTTTAGAGGAGTTATTTCCAGCGGCCCTGGAGCGGTCTCACCTCTCAAACAGTCTCAAGATCTCTCTCCTGCGGGCCCTGAACTTATGCGCTCTCGGTGAACCTGAGCCGGCCTTTGCGGCGTTGGAGCAGGCATTGGAGATAGGCGAGCCCGAAGGGTATATTCGCAGCTTTGTTGATGAAGGTCCAACACTGCTACCCCTTTTGCGACAGTCACTGAAAAGGAGCAAGCAACGTGCCTACATTCAGCGTTTGCTCGCGGCTTGTGAAGCGGCCTACGAGCCAGAATCTTTGCTGACATTATCACGAAATGTCTTCCCTTTGAGCGAACGCGAGAAGCATGTTATTCGTTTACTGGCGGACGGTAAATCGAACCAGCAGATTGCGGATGAGTTCATGGTGGCTGTGAGCACGGTGAAGACGCACATCAACAATATCTACACCAAGCTGGGGGTGCATAGTCGAACGCAGGCCCTTGTGCGGGCGCGGGAGCTTTTGCTTTTGCCTTGATTATTAAAAACGATAAGATATGTTGGCTTTGTAAATGAAGAGGGCTATCCATCAAAGGTAGCCCTCTTCATCTATTTC
>DASSXK010000773.1:0-2701 GCA_035703945.1 Ktedonobacteraceae bacterium
TCCCCTGCTTGGATTGATCTTTTACATTGGCCTTCAGCCGGCTCCGCTGACCTACTTGATGGAGCCTTCAGTTATGACGGCCATCCAGACCTTTGGAAGCGCATTGATTAAATAGGGCTTATCCTTGTGTCCCGCCCATAAGCGCCCGGACACGAAGCGGAAACTCTCTTTTAGAGAGTACGTTCAGAGAGGTTTTCTATGTCGTTTACATATACCGTAACTGCCGCCGACTGGGGGCGCGTCGCGCCTGAGCTGGTGCTTGCGGTAATGGCGCTGATCACCATGCTGGCAGATCTGATTCTGCCACAGGGCGAGCACGCCCAGAAGGCACATTTGAAGGAGGATGCGCGTTCGCTCTCTTTCTTCTACCTGCTGCTGCCTGTGCTCTGCCTGGTCGGTCTGGTCGGGGCAATTATCGCAACCATCGTGCTGTTCCAGGTTGGCGATCACCTGAACGCCTTCAATAATATGATAGGCTCCGATCAGGGATCGCTCTATGCCGATCTGATTATTTTGAGCGCGGCCATCCTGGGGATTCTGCTCTCGCCCTCATACCTGAAGCGGCTTGAGATCCCTCACCAGGGTGAATATTACGCGCTGTTCCTGTTGGGAACGATCGGTATGATGCTGCTGGCCTCGGCTACCAGCTTCCTGACAGTCTTCCTGGGATTGGAGATGCTTTCGCTGGCACTCTATATCCTGTGTGGCTATGTCTCGCGCCGCACAAGCTCACAGGAGTCGGGCATGAAGTATTTCTTGCTCAGCTCCTTTGCTTCGGCTTTCCTGCTCTACGGCATTGCTTTGATCTATGGAGCAACCGGCAACACGACCTTTGTCGGCATTTTGAAATTTCTAACGGCGCATCATCCACAACATACGCCGCTCTTGCTGCTGTTGGGCATGGGACTGCTGACGGTTGGCTTCTCCTTCAAGATCTCGGCAGTGCCTTTCCAGGCCTGGACGCCAGATGTCTATGAGGGGGCGCCAACGCCGGTGACGGCCTTTATGTCCGTTGGCACGAAGACAGCGGCCCTGGTTGCCTTTGCCCGTGTCTTTGTCGTGGTGTTGCAGCCAGTGCACGCGGACTGGTTGCCTGTAGTCTGGGCAATTACGATTCTGACAATTGTCGGTGGTAATGTAATGGCCCTTGTGCAGAGCAATGTCAAACGTCTGCTGGCCTACTCAAGTATCGCCCACGCGGGCTATCTGATGATCGGTATCGTGGCTGGTGGCATCAGTGGTCTATCCGCAATTCTCTTCTATCTCCTCTGCTATACATTTATGAATATTGGGGCCTTTGGAGTGCTCTCCCTGTTGGAAAGCACCGAACATGCGGGCTCCAATATCAGCGACCTGCGCGGTCTGTGGTATCGCCGACCGATAGTGGCTGGTCTGCTGGCATTCTTCCTGCTGGCGCTGGCTGGCTTCCCACCAATGGCGGGCTTTGCTGGAAAATACTACATTTTCCTGGCGGGTCTGCAAGGTGGCCATCCCGAACTGCTGATCATCGGCGTGCTGGCAAGCATCCTGGGTATGTACTACTACCTCAAGGTGATTGCGGCAATGTTCATGGATCGTCCAGAAGCCGTCGCAGAGGTCGCGCCAGCAGTGGCAGCCAACGCTGATCGCCCTTCGGGTAGGCTGGAACGTCCAGCCCGTGGCGGAGTGGCAGCAGCGGTGGCAGTGAAGACGGAGGCCGCAACCTCCTCGGCAACAAAGGTCAGCCGTAAGCTGGAACAGGAGTTGTTTCCCTACGCTGGCTGGACCTCATGGCTGGCCGTCGGATTGGCTGCTCTGGGAACGTTGTTGATGGGTACGGCACTGCCCTTCTGGCTGGTAGATCTGGCGATTCAGGCTGCGAAAGCGATGATGTAGCGGCGAAGCGCCTGGAGTAATAGACAGAGGCGGGGGCATCCAATGATGTTCCCGCTTCTTTTATGCCCGGTCTGTGACCGGGTAATTCGCTCCCTCGTTTTAATGACACGATGAACAACGATTAAGGGAGGTTAAAGGGTAGACGATGGCTTTTATTGACAGTGAATTTCGCGAATTTTTATTGAATGCCAAGAAGAATACATATGCCAGCGAAGAGGAGAACGGGCAGTCGGTAGAGTCTCTTCCTGGCTCGACTCAGCACGAGTACCGGGAGGGTGATTTTCTTTACCAGGATCTTTACGTCGGCTCGGCCTACTTTGTCGGCCAGGAGACGGTTCTGTATCAGGGAACACCGATCTGGTCGATGAGCTATGCTGGAGGCACCTCGCCCGCCCTGCATCGCCAGGAAGAGGTCAGCGCCATCTATCGCTTTCTGCGTTCTGCTCTGCGCAACGTTGAAGCAGAACGGCCCTATCGCGGCCCCAGCCTCTTTCACGATGAGAGCTACGTCTATGCCGATGAAAGCTATGGCAACATCGACAGCTTCTGGGGCTACGAGGCAATTACGAATCCAGATGGCGTCGTCTATGCTCTGCGCTATAACGGTGGGTTTCTGCGCTAAGAATACTTATTGCAAACCTCTCCAAAGAGTGCTCTATAAGAGGAAGCACCAGAAACACTCTCAGGCTTTTGGCACTTCCTCTTTTCAAATCAACCTCTTAAAAGCAGAAAGCTTTTACAAACATTCTCAAACAACGATCACTGAAGTGTAAACTGAAAGTTCCACACACGCGATTGATCGAGTGAAGACGGAGATCCTCCCTCT
>DASSXK010000131.1:0-5097 GCA_035703945.1 Ktedonobacteraceae bacterium
TTCGTTGCACGTGAGATACGAGCGTCGCGAATTTCTTTGGCACTTTCCTCTTGTGATTGTTCGCTTGTGCCGACTGTAGAGAAGAAATTTGGGAGTTTCCGTCGCGCAGGTTTTGCAATCGGTGTTTCGGCTACGGGCTCAGATGATATTTCATCAATCGAAGTACCCGCCATTTCAGGCGTTGTTTCGGCTACCGTCTGCTCGTCTACTATCTGATCTTTAGGAAGAAGGACTGGGCGATTACGTTCGGACCTGATAGGGGTCCGCTTATATGGAGATGGCTTGCGCCTTTGCTCCTGGGTCATGATTGGCCTCCGGGACTATTTTCATTAGATTGATTTGCTGGCTTGAACGTGGGTTCAACATTATCCACCCGAAAAACTTGTTCCTGATCGGGAGAAAGATAATGAGTTGAAGCCGGTCCTGCCGATCTACTTTGCTCTCTATTACTATTGTACGAGCTATCGGGTACACTTGTTGGGGGTTGGAAACCCCTGTTCTGATTGGCTGGAGCCTGGGTCGTAATATTCGAGACTGGTGCGGACGGATATGTCGGCGGATTTGGCAACATATTGGCAGGTTGAGGCTGGCCTTGTTGAGGATACGCCATCGGCGGCATCGGTGAGTAAGCAGGGTTGCTCGCTTCGGATGGTTGCAGAGCTGCAATACCCGCACGCGCAATCTCATCATCGCGGCCAGGGGCGTTTCCGCCACTGATGCCGATCCCACCAATTGTGCTACCATTCAACTTGATTGGTTGCCCGCCCGCTGCCATAATAAATTTGCCTTCGCTCATCGTAGACATGCTTGAAGCGAAGCCAGGGATGCTCGCGCCCCATTGGGCGACAGCATCGGTTGACTGATTAAACATTACGGCTGTACTTGCTTTGGCAATACTGATGTTACCCGTTGCCCAACCATAGGGAGACATCATTCGCTCAAAGAGGACCAGATGGCCTCCCGCGTCGACAATAGCAATGCTCACCGGGCTGCGTAACTCTCTGGCTCGCTGCTTACTGGCCTCCAGAACTCTCCGCGCTAGATCGATAGTCATGCTCACGCGTGGTGCTCCTTCTTGATGGTTGGTCATGTCGTGATCAACCGTCTGTTTAGATTTATGCTCCATGCAGGGATGTCATACATCGTGTGTTGTCTTGGGACGTCTGATCGAAAGCCATCTATACTTGTTGGGATCGTCACGATATTGCTGCCAGTATAACCCAATCTACCAGTTGCCTGCAACAGTTCAGTTTTTCAGCTTTTCTTATACACGTTGTACCCGCTCCTGCTGCCAGGTCAGTCGTGCATATTTTTCTGCGACAAGTTGTTGGGTCAATTCTAATTCAGAAGGACTGAGTTCGCCTGGTATAAACTCTCCGCCCAGCACATGGCTAAAACCTTGTCGGAACGCTTGCCCTATCTCTTCACGGCTGGCTTCTGGCACAAACGTATCCAGTGGGGTGGTCGTGTTGAGATATTTGGCGAGCGCCGTAGCACGTGCCTCTTCATCTGGAAAGGCGAGCAGATCAAAAAATTCGGCGGCGTGGTCCTTCAAAGGAAGCGAGCCCTGCTGAAGCAGGGCATCCTTTTTCCAGACCTGGGCGCTGCCTACAATTTTGAAGCCGTTGCTGGTCAGATCCGCTTGTGTAGAAGAGGCGAAGCAGGCCGCCGAAGGATTTTTGCTGACATGTTCCTCGCTGATAACCGCTGGCACATTGAGGGCATGTAGCGCCGCGATCAAACCCTGGGCGAGATAGCCATAAGCTGCTACCACGCCCTGAGGAACATTGTATTGCTTGCTAATCACCAGACTATATGTGAAATCATCATAGTGATAGACGCCCCGCCCGCCAGTGGGTCTGCGTACCAGGGAAATACCTTCCTGCTCGCAGCGATCGAGCCGCAGCTCGCGTCCCGCATCCTGGAAGCGACCCAGCGAAATTGCCTTCCTCTCCCAACGGAAAGAGCGCAGAGTCGGTGGAGAATCTCCACGCAGATGGTGCAGTAGGATTGCCTCGTCGATTGCCATATTGGTTGCGGCATCCATCGGAGGGGTATTTAGAAAGCGATAGGTCGTGTATGTTGTCGCCATGCTCTTTTTACCTTTGCTGACTCAGGTGCGTAATTTAGCGCGTGCTGCCTTCCATTTTTCACGCTGGCTATCTCGTACCGCTTCGGACGCTGGCCGATACTCTTCAAGGAAGGTCTCGCGGTAAGAAACATAGCTGCCATCCAGGATTGAAGCACGCAGCTCGCTTGCCAAACGAAGCATAAAGCGGATATTGTGAATCGTGGCTAATCTGAAGTACAGTTGTTCTTCTGTTCGGGCCAGGTGGTGAACATAGCCTGCGCTGTAATTGCGACAGGTGTAGCAGTCGCAGCCTTCCTCCATCGGACCCTGAACTGTGCGGAAGCGTGCTGATTTAATTGTAACACGACCTTTGCGTGTGAAGATCCCACCATGGCGGGCAACGCGCATTGGAAGCACGCAGTCGAACATATCCATACCCAGACCAACGCCAATTACCAGATCTTCTGGTGAACCAACGCCCAGCAAGTGGCGGGGTTTATCGCGTGGCAGAGCGGGAGTTGTGTACTTTAACATCTCCCACATCAATTCCTTTGGCTCGCCGACAGAAAGACCGCCGATGGAGAGACCTGGAAAGGGCAGATCGCCGACAAACTTTGCGCTCTGCTGGCGCAGGTCTGGATCAAAGCCCCCCTGCACAATCCCGAATAGTGTCTGTTCGGGTCGATAGCGTTCTTTCGCAATTAAAGCCCGCTCGGCCCAGCGATGTGTGCGCTCCATTGCGCTTCTGGCCTCATCAACTGTACAGGGATAGGCCGAACAGATATCCAGAGGGAGAATGATATCTGCGCCGATCTCTGACTCGATCTGCATCACACTTTCGGGCGTCATCATATGTGGGGAGCCGTCAATGTGGGACTTAAAGGCCGCGCCATCCTCGCTCAAACTGCGCAAATGCCCCAGGCTGAAGACCTGAAAGCCGCCGCTATCGGTGAGGATTGGACCGTCCCAATTCATAAAGCGATGCAGGCCCCCAAAATCTTGGATGAGCTGAGTGCCGGGACGCAGCATCAAATGATATGTGTTGGAGAGAATAATTGTTGCGCCCGCTTCCCGCAACTCTTCAGGTGAAACGCTTTTAACGGTTGCCTGGGTGCCAACAGGCATAAAAATGGGCGTAGGAATACAACCATGCGGCGTTTGAATAGTTCCGGCGCGTGCCCAGGAGTCAGGGTTTTCGGCCTCTATCGTAAATGAAAATGCTGACATTCAATCCTCAAAAGACAAACGATCTACTTTGCTGTATCTAAAGTATGCCTGATTTTATTCAGGTATACTTTTTAGCTGCTATTGTCTCATAATCGTCAAGGCAAAACACCCTACTCAAAACAAATAATAACCCCTCAAAGTCCATTTGAACAATTAACAATGATGGTAGCGAGGCTCTAAGTGAAGGTATAGCCAGGGGGTGGAACCCCAGGCAAGGGGGCTCGGGGGCTTTGCCCGTACATCTCTCTCTCGCCGAAGGCAACCCCCTTTTCAAGAAAAAGATAGAAGAAGAGTAGTTTGCCAGGCTCTAAGTGAAGGGGTAGCCTGGGGCGAAACCTCTGGCAAGGGGGCTCGGGGGCTTTGCCCCGTAGCTTCCTTCTCCTCTCTCCGAAGGCGATCCTCCTTTTCAAGAAAAAGATAGAAGAAGAGTAGTTTGCCAGGCTCTAAGTGAAGGGGTAGCCTGGGGTGGAACCCCAGGCAAGGGGGCTCGGGGGCTTTGCCCCCGTTCTCTCTCTCCCCTCTTCTCTCGCCGAAGGCGCCCCCCTTTCTCAACTGAAAATAAATAAATAGCACAGCAATCTACTATCAAAGGTCAGTCGTATGACCTGACCTTTGATACTCATTTTTATCTATAAAAAGTGAATAAAATACATGCCAAATCCATAATAAAAACGTTGATTCCATCAGAATTGTGGGATGCCGGGAGCCGCGATGCATTCAGAAGGAGGCGTTTACACAAGCACAGCAAGCAGTTTATTGCACTCTAGTAGTGAAATTGCTCCCTAATCGAACTAATTCTAAATATTTGATAGTGTAATGTGTACACATAAAAAATGCGTAAAGAATATTGAGTACCTATACAATTTGGCGAAAAACCTCTTGAAAATTATGAAAGGATCGTGTATGCTTCAGACGGTATCCAATCTCGGTCTCGCATACAGGCTAATCCAGAAAACTTGATCCCACGCTGGTTAGGGGTGACATCAGACTGGTGGCAACTGCTAGGAAATGGACCTGGAGGAATACCAACATATTACAAGGAGGTCCCTAGTTGAGCTTCGAAGATAAGACTCTTAAATGCCGCGAATGTGGTAACGACTTTGTTTTCACAGCGGGGGAGCAAGAGTTCTACCAGCAAAAAGGGTTGATGAACCAGCCTGGTCGCTGCCCTAACTGTCGCGCTGCACGCCGCAGTGCATCCGGTAATTCCGGTGGTCGCGCCGAGCGAGCTCCGCGCGAAATGCATACTGTTATTTGTGCCGAATGTGGAACCGAGACTCAGGTGCCATTCTTACCCAAGAATGATCGCCCCGTCTATTGTAGCCCTTGCTATGACAAGGTTCGTGTGGCACGAGATTAGCTTATTTTGGTCTGGAGTTGTGTCTCCTTTCTTATAAGGGATGAGTATAGTTAACTCCGGGCTTCTCTGCCCTCTCTTCGGATAGGAGTGGCGCAGAAAAATACGAAAAAAGAGTGTTGGTTCAGGGCTGTACTGAATTCGACGCTCTTTTTTTTATTTTTTGGGGGAGAGCACAGTAGATTATTTTTTATTGAAAAATACATAAATGCTCTGTATCTTTATCTCTATATTCTCTATAAACTCTTTGCAGTAGCTGCTTGTTCTCATTTCTAAAAGCTGAACCTTTCTAAAAAATAGTATAGTTGACTAAGCGCAAAGCAGTGGTTATACTATACATAACAACGTTCATGTATGAAGCCTCTTGTGAGCTACTTTTATCATGTTCCATCGGGGGTATTCAATTCTTGATCGTTGAAGCAACGGCGCGTCAAGCTTGATA
>DASSXK010000185.1:0-4177 GCA_035703945.1 Ktedonobacteraceae bacterium
AAATGGCATTCCGCAGAGACTGCTGCATTGCCTGCTATGGTAGTTCGTAGGAACGTGTAGAAGAACCTCTCTTCTTAGAAGACGGTGGTTGTCATTCTCTCTCGTATCCGTTTGCAGGTACCAGATACATTCCTGCTTTTAAGGTAAGAATAAATTGCCTCTCTTCATAGAGATTTCGCATGCGAAGTAATTGCGAAGTCCCCATGAAGAGAGGCAATTTATTCTTAAACAGAAGAATGATCGGTTTCAAGAAAGGAAAGATTAATATGAGTTTAGGTACGAAAAAAGAGTCAGAAATAATAGCCAATGATCCAGAGCCGCAGCCAGATAAAAAAGCTCGGCAGCCCCGCTCAATTGCCTGGAAAATAGCTTTTTGGACCTCGTTGATCGGCGCAATTGCCAATCTTGGAGGAGTTGCCTCTCTGGCTGCTCTTTCTGGTGGCTCAGTGGATGCAAACACGATCATTACAGCCATTTTATGGGTGATCAGTGTAATCATCTTTGCCACTCGTTTCCGCTGGGTTCCACTGGCAGGTCTTCTCCTCTCACTCGCAAACATCTATCTCTTAGCTGCACAGCCGTATGTTGTCAACAGCCTGGCAAATCCCAAGACAGATCCCAATGGTGGAATCAGTCATTTTATTGGAGATATGCTGATCATTGGCTGTGTCCTGCTGGTCCTGGTTGCAAGCCTGGCTGCATTACAGCAAACGACACACCAGGAACAATTTGCGGAGAGACGTCAGGCACCTGGCTGGTTTGGGGTAGCCATAGGCATCGTCGTAGGTATTGTCATAGGAAGCCTTTTTATTGGTGCTATGGGACAGCCTGCTAATAGCGGGACAACTTATACGAATGGATTGCCAACAGTGCATATGAGCTCTGATGGTTATAATCAATCCTCCATCACCCTGAAAAAAGGGTCAAAGCTCCTTCTGGTTGATGATGTGTCTTCCTTGCATATTCTTGCCATCGGAAGCTGGCAAAACGGAACTCCGGACATGACGCCAGAATCGGGCGCTCCCCTCGTCAAAAATATACAGGTTAATGGTGGAAGCATCCAGATTGGTCCATTCATGACTGCTGGCACTTATCACATTTTATGTGTCGTTCACCGAGGAATGGATCTCACGGTCATTGTTCAATAGTGTTGATGAGATGGTTATTCGTGCCCACAATTACCATCATCGAACGGAGAGAAAGCTATGGCGAAATATGTTTTTATGAATATACCCGCTTACGGGCACGTTAATCCCACGCTCGCAGTCGCGCAGGAGCTTGTTCGACGCGGGGAAAGCGTTGTGTACTACCTCACGGAAGATTTTCGTGAATTAGTAGAAACAACAGGAGCAACCTTTCGTGCTTATCAACCTTTTATGAAGCCCCAATCGGCATCGCAGGCAGCGGCGCGCCCACAGGCTTCGAACGAAGCTGAGGGACAACCGGCACTAACTAGAGATAACCGTGATGGCATTTATGAGATGCTCGAACGTGTTCGTGCAGAGCAACCAGATTTTATAATCTATGATGCCCTGCATTTGTGGGCCAGGTCTATCGCCGAAGCACTGCATGTTCCCGCGATTCTTACATGTCCGATTCTTGTTTCGCACGAAAAATATAATCCCTTGAAGGAACATCTTAACCTGTTGAACGGGCAGGTTTCTCTGCCGATCCCTATTCCGCCTGTGGCCCTGGAGCGGATTCAGGTCAGGATCAACGAGATGCGTGCCCAGTATCATCTTCCTGCGTTTGATATGCGTGACTTTTATACACATGCTGAGCCACTCAATATTGTGTTTATGCCACGCGTTTTTCATCCAGCAGGAGACCTCTTTGACGATCGTTATGTCTTCGTTGGGCCGAGCGTATCTCCGTACCACAGCCCATCGCCATTCCCACTTGAAAAGCTGGACAATCAGCACAATCTCTACATCTCATTGGGCACGGTTGTCAATGACCATCCAGGTTTTTTCCGGCTTTGTTTTGAGGCTTTTAAAGCAGAAGACTGGCAGGTTGTACTGGCCTATGGTAGTCGGGTTGAAAAAGCTACCCTTGGTACAGCGCCGGCAAATTTTCTTCTTGCGGCCTATGCGCCCCAATTAGAGGTTTTACAAAAGAGCCAGGTATTCGTGACCCATGGCGGGATGAATAGCATCATGGAGGGTCTCTACTATGGTGTACCATTGGTTGTGCTTCCGCAGACGCCAGAGCAAAAAACGAATGCACAGCGCATTATAGAACTTGGTCTGGGTGTTGTGCTTGACATGAATAATCTGACGGCAGAGAGCTTGCGTGAGGCCGTACGAGAGATTTCTTCTGATCCCGAAATTCTACGAAATGTACAGAAAATGCAAAAAACAGTACGGGAGGCCGGAAGCTATCAACTCGCAACAGATACGATCTTAGCGTTTGCCCAGAAGCATCTAATTGATCAGGTAGCCGGGTCACACATATCAGCTTGACGACTCTTTTGCTAGCAAGGAAAAAGGCGGGTAAAAGCATGGCCAAAGCAATGCCAGGACGATTTACAGCTCAAATAGAAGGACCCTTTGTCATTTTCAGGCTTGGCATATACATCAATCGTTTCCTCTTATTCTGGAAATGGCTGCCAACACTGATCTCTCTTCTGCCTCTTATTCGGGTCATTGCTCATACAGAGGCGACTGGATTGCTGCATTCCTTTTCCATCTCTTATATCCTTCGAGGGAAGGGCTTCGTTCAGTACTGGCAGTCTCCTGATGATCTGGAGAGCTTCACACATGATGCGACAAGCCCTTATTTCGAATTGTGGCGTCGCTATCGTGCTTCACCCGGCTCAGATGGAACGGTTGGTATCTGGTACGAGATGTTTCTTGTCGAGCCCAAAAAATATGAAGTGGTCTACGACAATATGCCTGTCTCGGGCCTTGCGGCTGCCTCAAAGCATGTACCGGCGATAGGCCGCCTGGAAACGGCTCGTCGCCGTCTTGGTCGTGGAAATAATGAACCGGCTGTGCCAATTCCAACAGATGCAGTTCCAAAGCGTAAACATTAAACTGTGCATCAACCAGCAAGCAGTTTGATGCTCGTCGCTCGAATTCCTGCAAGTCTTTTGGAGCACAGACATGGGGGCTTCGAGCGTTCCTGGTTTTTCTGGCTAACTATTACAAGACACTTCGCAACGGCGCTCTCGCGCCTACTGAACGCTTAGCAAGCAGGCAACATTGGAAGCTTCCCAGATCGAGCGGTGCTCGTAACCATCGTACTGGCTTCTTAAGCGCATTCAGTCAACGAAGTGAATGGCTTAGTATTATGAAGGCGCAAGAGGAAGGCAAGTTTATCGCTTGTTAAGTCTGTGGTAAAGCATAAAACGTAAGGTGAGATCGAACTAAATTGGACACAGAAGCATTTACTTTAAAAATGGTTTTTGAAGGTAAAGGGAGGAACAATGAGCCAAACAATTAAAGAAGAGAGGGCGACCCAAACCCCAGCTTCGCTGGAGGTCAATGCCATCAATCCTGAGGTAAAAAGTCGACCCGCTCGGCGGTATTCTCTGCTTGAGAAGACCGCTATGATCACGTCTACCCTGCGGTTTATGGCAGCGGGGATTGCGCTGCTTGGTTTTGCTTTTAACCACGCGACCCCAAATTCAGATGTCCCGATTGTGACGCTGGTTTCATTAGTGATCACGCTGCTCGTGGTAACCAGGTTACGCTGGACGCCAGTAGTTACGATTCCGTTAGCAGCGTACGTTCTCTACGATACATTTACGCAACCTTTCTTGCTGTTTGATCTGGCTAATCCTAAAGGGCCAAATGGTGGTCAGGGGTTTGCTCTCTTTATTGCTGGTGTCCTGGCTCTTGCAAGCACCATTATTGTCCTGGCATGTTGCATCGGAATTGCCTTAAAGAACTATCGTCCATCCAGTGCACGTGTGCCACGCTGGTACGGGCCGCTTATGTACCTGGTGACTGGCATGGTCGTCGGTGCACTGTTTATCGGTACTTTGGCTCAACCACGGGCGGCAAGTAGTGCGGCAGTGACTAACGGGGTGCCTACTGTGCATATGGGTGCTGGTGGCTTTGATCAGCCGTCTATAACTATCTCTAAGGGCTCCCGGCTCCTGTTGGTGGATGACGACGCTGTTGAGCACGTTATCCTGAACGGAAGTTGGCAGAATGGCAATCTGGCAAATACC
>DASSXK010000512.1:0-2554 GCA_035703945.1 Ktedonobacteraceae bacterium
ATGGCTGGCGTCTCCTCACCTCCTGATGGTACATCGCCTTCGGTTACAGCGGGCGTGCCACTCATATCGTTTATCCCCTGGCTCACTTCTCCTGCCTGCCGACTTGCTCCCTCAGGATTTCTAGATGTAAAAGGAGGAAGATCGGAAGCAGAGGTTTGCGTCGAGTGACAGGCTTCAGC
This sequence comes from Ktedonobacteraceae bacterium, assembly GCA_035703945.1. Classification (GTDB taxonomy): domain Bacteria; phylum Chloroflexota; class Ktedonobacteria; order Ktedonobacterales; family Ktedonobacteraceae; genus DASSXK01. The sequence continues at coordinate 180 of DASSXK010000512.1, forward strand.
AGACAGGTAGCTCGTGTGCTCTTCGTGGATCTCTGGCGATGCAGCCTGTTGTTGCTCATTGGCCGGAGCGTCGGTACGTGAATAGGAAGTTGGCTGCGATTCTTCCTCACGTGTCACCTCTTCCGAAGCTTGTTCACTTTGTGGCGTAGCAGAGAATATCACTTCTCCTGGTGAAATCTCATCAGGGGTAGCAGGTACCTCGTCTGGTGCTGGCTCCGGGACAAGTACCTCTTTTTCCACGAGTTCGGGATCACCATCAAAGTCAGGGTCAAAGAAATGCTTGATCGTTCCAGCATAATCCAGAATCGTAAACCAGCGTTTCTGAGGCTCAAATAAGCGTGTACCACGGCCAATGATTTGCTTAAACTCGACGATAGAGCCGATAGGACGCGCAAGCACAATATTTTTGCAGGTTGGTACATCTACGCCCGTGCTCAGCAGCTTTGAGGTGGTCACAACCACCGGGAATCTCTCATCGGTTGCACTAAAATTTCCTAACGCATACTTGCCCTCGGTTCCCTCGTCCGAGACAATACGCACGATATAGCTGGCATTCGCTGGAGCCCAGGGCAGACATGCTTCCTCTAGGGCAACGCGCATCTCCTCTGCATGTGCCTGATCGACACAAAAGACGATTGTCTTTGCGAAGGGATCGGTACGCTGAAGAAACGCCGCCAGGTGCTGAGCAATCGTTTTGGTAGAGGTGATCATCGTGCCCGGGAGTTCCATTGAAGGTGGGATATCGATAAAGGAAAGCTCATCTTCATCGAAAGCTACATGTAAGGTGTTTTCCCCACTTGGGGTTTCAGGCTCCTCTGATAAGAGTGCGGATTCATCATCTGGAGATTGCCCAATCATGACACGACGCACACGATAGGGAGCCAGGAAGCCATCATTCATACCCATACGCAACGAATACTTGTAAAGGGATTCCCCAAAATACGCATCAGTCTGGACAATATCGTCCTTCAAAGGAGTCGCAGTCAAGCCAATCTGTACTGCGCTGGAGAAATATTCGAGGACTTTGCGCCATTCAGACGTCTCTTTCGCACTGCCACGATGACATTCATCAATCACAATCACATCAAAGAAATTGCTCTGATAGCTCAGATAGAGCATCCGATCATTCTCATCACTACTGGTTATCCCTTGATAGGTCGCAAAATTCACATCATAGGAGGTAGATGCTCCTCGCTGGATACGATATCGACCATCGCCAAAGGGGGCAAACTCGTTATCCATGGCCTGGCTTAACAGAAAATCCCGGTCCGTCAAAAAGAGGACATTTTTCACCGCACGTTCGCGTTTCAGCTTCCAGAGCAGTTGAAACGCCACCAGGGTTTTTCCCGTGCCTGTGGCTAGCGTAAGCAGAATCCGAGGCGACCTTTGCTCGAGCAACGCCTGTAAGACCGCGATCACAGCACCATTGATAGCCGCTTCTTGATAATAGCGAAGTGTTCTATTCCCAGTCATTCTATAGGGATACTGCAAGACCCGTTTATGCTTCAGTTCAGTCAGTTTCAAGGCAGTTGACCACCGTTCCCAGAGCGTCTCTCGTGCTGGGAACTCCAAAAGAGAAGAGCGAACGACCTCACCCGGGTCCAATCGATCAAACTCCAGAAGGGTGCCATGCTCTTCAAGCAAGTAGGCAAACGGCACCGCTAAAAGGCGAGCATAGCTCTGGAGCCGTCGGATGGCATCATCTCGCACTTCTCCCGAGCGCAACGTATGCACAATGGCAATTGGTAATGAGGGAGCAGCACGCAACAAGGCATCAACAAAGAGTCGTGTCCCTCGACGGGGAGAACTCGGAAAGACGCGCCCATCCGTAAATTGGTACGGCATCTGCAAAAACTGCCTGGACCAACCCACCTGAACCAACTGCTGGCGCAAATCTGTGGTTGCAGCGTTAAAAGCCGCCGCTGACTCTTCGGGAACTTCCAGCAGCTTTGTTAACAGCGGGAATGTTTCCAGGACGCGCTGATCAAGACGTTGTTTCACCATCTCGATTAAACGCAATTCAGCAAGGGTATCGGCATGGGCAAACCCATTCCGAGGGTCCAGCATCAAACGCTGACCCAGTTGTGCCTCATTGGAATTCAGAAGTAGATGCCCAACCGCATGCCCGTAAAGGATAACCTGATCCTGTATCGATAGTCCCTTTTCAAGAGCCAACACGAAACGGTTCGGTTGCTCATTGAGACGCCCCACAGGGACAAGAGCCGAATCAAAACGCCCGAACTGCGAGACTCGAAATCGCAGTACCGTTTGACGCCCGACTCCATTAAAACGTCTGAGCGCAGCCTGGAGCGTCGTCGTATCGAGGTCTTCAACGAAGAGGAGATGGGACGGAAGCAGTTGCTGGAGCAATTTGC
>DASSXK010000552.1:0-2747 GCA_035703945.1 Ktedonobacteraceae bacterium
TGCAGGGCTTCCGAAAGCGGCTTAATGTAGGTTAAGACCGTCTCAATTGGCAGGCGCGAGCCACGTGGATGACGCTGGCGTAAGGTGCCATGAGGGGCATAGGTCATGACGGTATAGGGCAGGCTGCCTTCAAGTCCGGCATCGAAGACATCCACGATATGTGGATGCTTGAGCTGGACAATCGACCGCGCCTGCGTGCGAAATTGCTCTATATCTCCCACTTCCAGGTGGGTCTGCAAGATTTTGATCGCTGCCTGTGTATGTGACTGGGAATGTTCGCCGAGATAGACGGTGGAAAAGCCGCCTCGTCCCAAAATTGATAACAGGCGATATGCGCCGATCTGCTTTCCTACGTGGTCATTTTCATACATAATATAAAACCTGTGGGAGAACTGTTGATGGTTATTCATCTGGCGATTGATTGAACTGATTTTATGAGAAAATCTCCGGTTTTGTCAATCAATCGGGTACTATTGAAAATCACTTCGCAACGGCGCTTACGCGCCTCCTGAAAGCTTACCAGGCAGGTTACATTGCGGGCAATGTGACTGCGGACTGCCTGCACGCATTCAGTCAACGAAGTGATAGGATAACTATTGAAAGACCCTTCGCAACGGCGCTTACGCACCTCCTGAAAGCTTTCTAAGCAGGTAGCTTTGGAAGCGAGAGGCTACCAGACCCGGTTTTTGATGGATTATTCCGGATCTGGCAATGTTATTCTATTTATTAAATTGCTGCGAGCCTGCTTGCTTTCAGCAAAGCAGTTTGCCTACATAATAATAAGAAAGTCATCGCTAGTGATGCCAGTATAAACTGGTTCATACCATAAGCTTAGCTGACTGGAATCGTGACGCGCCCCTGACCGGTGGGAGGCATATTTGGACCGCTCCCAACCCAACGCACGGCCGTTCCAATCGCTGTTACCTCCATCCACTCATTATTGTGTAAAAATTCAACCTTCAGGTCAACACCGATGACGCCGTCTGCGCCAAGTTGATCGGCTTCATATTGCATGCGGCTCAGAGCCAGTTCGCGGGCCTGATACATGACCTGCGAATATTCTTTCAACTCGCCTTGAAAGTTTCCTTTAATACCAACCAGCCAGTTGCGCATCGCGCCCATTGAATAGATGCAATTGCCTACAACCATCCCCATTGGCTGAAATCCTTTGTCAATTACCAACCAGAATTCCTGACCGGTCAGATCAGAAGTGAATGCTCGCCCCTGGTAGCCAGGTTTTACGTCCATAACGTTACGTGGATCGGCCATGCAGTTTTCTGCCTCGCTTTCGTCTGGATGAACAAAGAGAATTGTTGACTCTTTGTAGGATATGGTACCGCTTTGCAACTGTCAACAGGCGTTTTGAATAAGGTGGCAAATTGTGCATAAAGATAGTGAAAAATGCTCAGAGGATAAGCAGGTCTGTCTCCAGATCGAGGAAAATATCCACGGACAAGTACTGCTTTTTGACAAGCAAAAAAGAATAAGATACAGTACAAATGTTTTAGAAAATGAATGTAGATCTTTCCAGATTTTTTGGTAGAGTAGGGTGGGAAGGCAATGTCAACGCCCGCACGGAAACAATACTTACAGATAAAAAGCCAGTACCCTGATGCGATTCTTTTCTATCAGGTTGGCGATTTTTATGAAACATTTGATGAAGATGCTCGCACGGCCGCTGGCGAACTTCAAATTGTGCTGACCAGTCGCAGTTATGGGGATGATCGCGTTCCCCTGGCCGGTGTGCCGCTGCATGCCCTGGATAACTATCTGGGCAAATTGATCGCCCGTGGCTATAAAATTGCCATCTGTGATCAGGTCGGGGAAGTCGGACGAGGAATTGTGGATCGGGCCGTCACACGGATTTTGACGGCCGGAACGCTCTCAGAACCAAGCCTGTTGCCTTCACGCCAAAACAACTACCTGGCCGCGATTGCGGTGGGACGCTCCCGCACGGCCCTGGCAACGATTGATGTCAGCACAGGCGAGTTCAGTGTGACCTGGTTTGATCCCGCTGAACTGCCTGCTTCGCTGGAAGGTGAGCTTCAGCGACTCGCCCCGGCCGAATGTTTGCTGCTTGAGGGTAAAGAGAGCTCCCCAAATTTTCAGCTACCTGCCCAGACCATGACAGTGACGCCCTGCCCTGCTTATTTCTTTGAACGCGAGGCGGCACAGGAACGCCTCTGTCGGCTCTTTGGCGTCAAGTCGCTGACGGCCTATGGCTGCGCGGATATTCCCCAGGCTATTTCGGCGGCAGGCGCGATTGTGGCCTACCTGGAGAAGATGAATGTAAATCTGCTTTTGCTGCTGACCGGTTTGCGCTCCTATCAGACCTCGAACTATATGATGATGGATGCCCACACACAGCGCAACCTGGACCTCTTACAGGGCTCTCGCTCTGGCACGACGGCTGGAAGTTTGTTAGGTGTGCTGGATCGTACGATCACACCGATGGGGGCGCGCCAGATTCGCCAGACGATTACACAGCCGCTACTCGATCTTGTAGAGCTTGAGGGCCGTTTGAGCGCCGTAAGCGAGCTATATGAAAGCCCGGCCCTACGCAGTCGCTTTACGATGTCCTTGCAGAAGCTTGGAGATCTGGAACGCATTGCCGGGCGCATCCGTCAGGGGAGCGCGGTCAGGCGCGAGATTCTGGGTTTGAGCGATTATCTGGAAGTCGTTCCGCAATTGGAGATGCTTTTGCGTGGCTGCGAGCCCGAACTGCTGCGTACTCTGGCTGATACGCT
>DASSXK010000591.1:0-11229 GCA_035703945.1 Ktedonobacteraceae bacterium
ATGGGCATTCTGGAATCCCGTATAGATCACGCAAGCCCCGAATTTCACGAGAATTCACTGTACTTCCAAGGACTCATCGACCAGCTACAAGGCCGAATTGCAAAGGTGCAAGAAGGCGGAGGCTCCGATGCCATCGCCAAACATCGCAAACGCAACAAATTGCTCGCTCGCGAACGCATTCAACTGCTCTGCGATCCCGAAACACCTTTCCTGGAATTCAGCCCGCTGGCCGCCTGGGATATGTATCATAACGACGCCCCCTCGGCCGGTATTGTGACTGGTATCGGTCTCGTCGAAGGCCAGGAATGTATCATCATCGCCAACGACGCGACCGTCAAAGGTGGCACCTACTACCCGATGACCGTCAAGAAACATCTGCGGGCGCAGGAGATTGCGGAACAAAACCACCTTCCCTGCATCTATCTGGTAGATTCGGGCGGGGCCTTCCTGCCGCTACAAGATGAGGTTTTCCCCGACCGCGACCACTTTGGCCGCATCTTTTATAACCAGGCTCGCATGTCCAGCCAGCGCATCCCACAGATCGCCGCCGTGATGGGTTCCTGCACCGCTGGCGGGGCCTATGTGCCCGCCATGAGCGATGAAACGGTGATCGTACGCGGCAACGGCACAATCTTTCTGGGCGGACCACCGCTCGTCAAAGCCGCAACCGGCGAGATTGTCAGCGCCGAGGATCTGGGGGGAGCCGATGTACATAGCCGCACCTCAGGCGTCACCGATCACTACGCGATGAACGATGAGCATGCCCTGGCAATCTGCCGCAGCATTGTGACACATCTCAACCGACGCAAATATGTCCCCTGGGAAATCCACGAGCCGGAAGCCCCGCGCTACGATCCCAATGAACTGCTTGGCATCATTCCCGCCGGTGGCAAGAAAAGCTACGATGTCCGCGAAATCATTGCCCGCCTGGTGGATGGCAGCCGCTTCCACGAGTTCAAGGAGCTGTATGGCACGACGCTTGTCTGTGGCTTTGCCCATCTGATGGGCTTCCCAGTCGGAATTATCGCCAACAATGGTATCCTGTTCTCGGAAAGCGCCCTCAAGGCCACACACTTTATCGAGCTATGCGCTCAGCGCCAGACCCCGCTGATCTTCCTGCAAAATATTACCGGCTTTATGGTCGGTCGCCAGTACGAAAACGGCGGGATCGCGAAAGATGGCGCAAAGATGGTGATGGCGGTGGCAAACGCCCCTGTTCCGCGCTTCACGGTAATTATTGGCGGCTCCTTTGGCGCTGGTAACTATGGCATGTGTGGCCGCGCCTACTCCCCTCGCCAGCTTTGGATGTGGCCCAACGCCCGGATCTCTGTCATGGGTGGCGAGCAAGCCGCCAGTGTACTGGCAACGGTCCGCAAAGAGGGACTGGAGGCTCGTGGCAAAAGCATGAGTGCCGAGGAAGAGGCGACCTTCAAACAGCCGATTCTGGACAAGTACGAGGCCGAGGGAAATCCATATCACAGTACGGCCCGCCTCTGGGATGATGGGATCATAGATCCGCGCGACACACGCACTGTCCTGGGATTGGGAATCGCCGCCGCGCTGAATGCTCCGATGCCAGAGACTCCCTTCGGTGTCTTCCGCATGTAGCACCACATTGCCAGCATTTCAGGCCAGCACACTCTGGCCTCTTCTCTCTTTCAAAGGAAGTGAGCAGGTTATGTCAACATACGTCCATATTTCGGTTGAGCGCAGCAACCAGGACAAGGTCGCGGTTGTCACGATGCGTCGTCCAGAAGCCCACAATGCCTTTAATCCACAGTTGATTGAGGATCTCCGGGCCGCTTTCACAGAGCTGAGCGGCGATACACGCCTGCACGCGGTTGTGCTGACGGGAGATGGTCCTTCGTTCAGCGCGGGAGCCGATCTGACAATGATGAAAGCGTCTGGTGCTCTCAGTGCCGAGCAGAATCTTCACGACGCCAAACGGATGGCCGAGGTATTTGAGATCATCAATACCTTTCCCTGCCCGGTCGTCGCACGGGTGAACGGGACCGCAATGGGCGGGGGTCTGGGGCTTGTGGCCGTCTGCGATATTGTGATAGCGACCGAACAGGCCCGCATGGCCTTTAGCGAAGTGAAACTGGGCATCGCCCCAGCCGTGATTTCACCATATGTAATTCGCAAAATCGGTGAGACGCATGCCCGCGCGCTCTTTGTGACCGGCGAGCGATTCAATGCGATTCGCGGCCGTGAAATTGGCCTGGTCCATATCTTGACGACGCCAGAAGAGCTTGACGCAACCGTGGAAAAAACGCTCCAGGAGCTGCTGAGCAGCGCCCCCAACGCGCTCCGCGCCTGCAAACAACTGGCCCTGACGGTTGGAACGATGGACCCGGCAACGGCCAGAAACTATACCGCTGAAACAATTTCTACCCTCCGCACTGGCCCCGAGGGCCAGGAGGGACTTCAGGCGTTTCTGGAGAAGCGCAAACCGAACTGGATAGCATAAAGATGTTTAAGAAAATTCTGGTTGCGAACCGTGGCGAGATCGCAGTTCGCATTATCGCGACCTGCCGTGAGATGGGTATTCAGACTGTCGCCATCTACTCTGAGGTAGACCGTCGAGCACGGCATGTCCGCGAGGCCGATGAGGCCTATCTGCTCGGCCCGGCTCCCGCCCATCAGAGCTACCTGAACAGTAAGAAAATCATCGAGATCGCCCAACAGAGTCAGGCCGAAGCGATTCATCCTGGCTATGGCTTCCTCTCGGAAAACGCGGACTTCGTGGAGGCCTGCGAACGGGCCGGGCTGGTCTTTATTGGTCCCCCAGCCAGCGCGATGCGCTTGATGGGATCAAAGATCTCGGCCAAAGAGATTGCTGAATCGGTTGGGGCTCCGACTGTTCCGGGCTATAAAGGCCAAAGCCAGGCCGAAGAGGTGCTGGCAAGCGAGGCCCGCCGTATCGGCTTTCCCTTGCTGATCAAAGCCTCCGCTGGCGGTGGAGGCAAAGGTATGCGCGTCGTTGAGCAGGAAAGCACGCTACTCGAACAGCTTGCAGGGGCAAAGCGCGAGGCCCTGGCCGCCTTTGGAGACGATACAGTCTTCCTTGAGCGTCTCGTTCAGCAGCCACGCCACATCGAGATCCAGATCCTGGGCGATAGCTTTGGCGAGTTGATCCACCTGGGCGAGCGCGAATGTTCGATTCAGCGCCGCCATCAGAAGATTGTTGAAGAAAGCCCCTCGGTTGCTCTCAGTCCAGAGCTGCGGACAGAAATGGGCGAGGCGGCCGTGCGGATTGCTAGAGCCGCTGGTTATACCAACGCCGGAACCCTGGAGTTTATGCTTGATCCCACCGGACACTACTATTTTCTGGAGATGAATACGCGCCTCCAGGTAGAGCACCCGGTCACTGAGTATGTGACAGGGCTGGACCTTGTGCGCCATCAGTTAATGATTGCCGCTGGTCAACCCCTGGGCATCAGACAGGAGCAGATCAAGCCGCGTGGACATGCAATTGAGGTTCGCCTCTATGCCGAAGATCCGGCGCTGGGCTTTCTACCCTCAACGGGCACGGTGAGCGGCTTCGTTACGCCGGAGGGTCCCGGTATCCGCGTAGATAACGGTATCGAAAGTGGCGATGAGGTCACGCAGTATTACGATCCGATGCTCGCCAAGCTGATCACCTATGGAGAGAATCGTCCAGCCGCGATTGAGCGGCTACGCTCGGCCCTGGAACGCTGCGCGATCTTCGGAGTCAATACCAATCTGGAGCTTCTGCACACAATTGCCCAACATCCGGCTTTCTACGAGGGGCAGACAACGACGAACTTCCTGACGGATTATCATCTGCTGGATTTCGATCAGCCCTCGTCCGAGCCTCTACCCGGCACTGTGCTATTCGCGGCGGCGCTCTCCAATCTCCAAGATCAAGCATTGGGTGCATCCGGAAGGCCTTTTAACCCCTGGCAGAACACTGGTTCCTGGCAGGTTGCAGGCGCTACCCGGCGTCTGACCTATCGCTATCAGGACAAGGAACAGACTATTCTGGCACGTCCTTTGTCCAGGGCACAGGATGTTTGGAGCCTGCAATTAAACGAGCAGGAGCCAGTTGAGATCAGTGGACTGGATGGCGGTAAAGGTCGGCTGCTGCTGAGAATTGGCGACCAGCAGATTCAGACCTTCGTCAGGCGCAGCGCTGGCGAGACGCGAGTCTTCCTGCATGGACGCAGCTATAGTTTACAGCACAGGCAGCCGCCTGATGTAGATCTCACGGGTCACGGTGGCAACGTCGCCAGCTCTCAGAAGGCGCTGAACGCCCCGATGGCGGGAACAATTGTCAAGGTCCAGGTCGTGGAAGGGCAAGAAGTTGCTCATCGCCAGGTTCTCGTTGTCCTGACGGCGATGAAAATGGAGCACAGCGTTGTCGCCCCTTACGATGGTAAAATACGCAAAGTGCATTGCCACGAAGGCGAAGTCGTGCGAGGAGGCGCGGTCGTCGTTGAAATGGAGTAAGAAAGGCAGACTCAGATGCAGATAGGTTTTATTGGTATTGGCGTCATGGGACGCCCGATGGTGCTCAATCTTTTGAAGGCCGAACACCAGGTCTCAATTTTTGCCCGCCATCCCGACAAACCAGAGGTCCAGGAAGTTATCAAGGCAGGCGCAAAGCTGGCTTCGTCCCCACGGGCCATCGCAATGGCCTCCGATATCGTTATTACGATGGTGCCCAATTCCGCGCAGGTTGAAGAGGTCGTGGCGGGTCCACAGGGTTTGCTGGAGGGGGCACGCAAGGGACTGATCATCGTCGATATGAGCACGATCGCACCGGACACCAGCCGCAAAATGGCCAAACTGGCGGCCGAAAAAGGCGTTGGTTTTCTGGATGCCCCTGTCAGCGGCGGCTCACAGGGAGCCGTCAATGGTGCTCTGACGATTATGGCAGGCGGCGAGAAAGCCGCATTTGACAAGGCTCGACCGGTCCTGGAGGCGATGGGCAAGAAGGAAAATATTTTCTATGTTGGAGAGAGCGGTGCTGGCGAGGTCATCAAGCTCGTCAACAACATGCTCTGCGGGATCATTGCGGCTGGCATCGCGGAATCCTTTGTGCTGGGTGTCAAAGCCGGAGCAGACGTTGATACGATGGCGAAAATCATCGGCGTTAGCAGCGGAGCAAGCTGGCAGTTATCCAACCAGTTCCCGATTCGAGCCTTCAATGGCAGCTTCCAGCCGGGCTTTATGACCGATCTCCTGCATAAAGATCTGGGTCTGGCCCTGGATCTGGCGGCAGAAAACGCGACGCCCGTTGCGCTCACCTCACTTTCGCGCCAGATGTACGAGATGGCACGTGCCGAGGGCCACGGCCGCGACGACTATACCTCGCTGATGAAAGTTCTGGAGCAGATCGCAAAGATCGAGGTTCGCAGCAAGGAACAATAATCCATTGCTTAGCTTCAAGCTCAAAAGGATGGCCGCCAGGGGATTTCTGACGGCCATTTCTTTATTTCAAACCAGATGTTCATTCAAGCCAGATGTTAGCCAATTCTCATCATCGTCTGAGCCAGCATCATTCCAAGTGCCAGGCCCGCAATCAGGCCAAAGTAGAGCACTCCCATGATAATACGTATTCTCAAAGGCACATTGTAATAGCTTTGAGTCGCCTCGTCTTTGCCTGAGCGGGAAAACAACTGTGTCGCAGCCATAAAGGTCAGCAGCAGTAACCAGATCGACAATGTGCCATGCAGGAACGTCCAGACCAGGAGGCCCAGTAAGGCGACAAATCCAATAATCCAGACCCGGCGGTCTATCGCCGCTACGACGCGCCCGCCATCAAAGGGGATGACCGGAATCAGGTTGAACAGGTTCAGGAAAAAGCCAAAGTAGGCCAGGCTCGCCCAGATGCCCGGTGATGTTGAAGATTGGGCCACAACAAAACAAAAGGTGGCGGCGATTGTTCCGGCAATCGGACCGGCGATTCCAACCTCAGCTTCGTCGCGGGCATTTCGCGGCATGCTATTCATCACAACGGCCGCCCCAAACATTGGAATAAAGATCATCCCTTTGATTGGGATACCTTTAATCTTCATCACAATGGCGTGTCCGCTCTCATGAATAAAAAGCAGCGCCATCAGCCCAACCGCAAAGGTCCAACCAAAGATGCTGGCATAGAAAAACACAGAAACAGCGGCCGAGATGCCCGCGATCCCAAATTTAAGAAAGAGCGGACCAAATTTGAGCAGCAGTGCTCCAATCCCAATCACGCCGGTACCGGCCAGGCCTTTGCGTTTACCGCTCCCATTGCTGGAACCACTCTCGGCAGCGGCTCGCTGCGTTTCGCCAGCATCGGGTGTATAACCCTCCAGCTCATCGGGTCCACGATACGCTTCCATCTGGTCAGAAGGCACATATTCTGAATTTTTTCGATAGTAATCGCTACTCAGACTATCCGACTTATAATTCCCATATGGATCAGTGTACCTGGGTAGTGGATTGGCAGGCTCGGGCTGCTGATAATATCTGGGGTTCAGATATTCATCCTCCTGAGCCGAGCTGTCTTCTGATGAGGGATTATCCCATTGCATGTTTTGCCTCAATTCTGGCATCTATCAAAAAGCACGTTGTATCTATATTAGCACAAGTATGGAAGTCGGCTTGATAAAAAACGCATTTCGCCAGGATACGTAAAAATACGCTGGCTAGACATAGTATCAAACTGGCATTATTCATTCATGATATATACGAAAACTGGTTGGCTTTAGTTGCCTGTTCCTGCTCCTTAAGCCTTCGAGCAGCTTCAAAATCCATAAAAAAGGGAGATTATCAGTCTTGCGACCGACAAGTCTCCCTTTTAAGGTATTTATGGTAGCGACCAGGATATTATGTCAGGTAATCCCAGACATTCGTTCTTTGCATCCAGAAATAGAAGATGCCCAGAACAATAATCGGCGCGATAGAACGATAATCCCAGAGACCAAAGGGGATCGCAAGTAAAAAACCTGCCACAACATACCCTAAGACCAGATAAAAGCCCAGCTTTTTCCAGCCTAACAGCAGGCTATATCCTACAATCCCTCCGATAGAAATAAGCGCAAAAAGAAGCCAGATAAACGAGGGCACGTTTGTTTTGTTGGTGACAAATGATCCAAGAAAAGCCAGTAGATAGGCAATCAAACTAATACTCGCACCAATGATACCGAGAATCATCCAGGCCGTCATACAGCCACCTCGGCTTCGATTTGCAGGATTTATTGAAGTGGTTTCTTTAATCTCAGCCGATCCTGCCACCGGTGCTAAAGGCTGCCCATTGATCCAGGCATAAGGCTTATCATCAAAAAACTGCACGTGCAAAAGAGCGCCATCGGGCATGTAGAAATCTTTGCCAGCCGTCCGCTCTTCGAAGGTATCAAGCGATCCAAAAATACTCCGATTAATCATCAAGGTAGCTTTTTCCTGAGGTGCGTTCTCTCCTGCTACCGCGCTTGTGGGATCTTTCCGCGCAGGCCAATGAACTTGCAGACGTTGATCACCGGTCGGGGTCAACAAAAAATCCTGGACTGGCATGCTACTCTCCTGAATGAAAAGTCGGCTGGACACATCTTTCACAAATGAAAGAACATTCATGTAAAAAATAGGATAACCGACATAGGTTCATAATAACCCTTCGATTATACACAGCCAGTACTATTAGTAACGAGTAGACACCGGGAGAAAAATAGTGATATTTGATAGTTTACGGTTGTGCTTTCTTAACCAATCATCCGACTTGATAGGTGGCACAAGCCAGCGATTAAAGGATTTATTATTCATGAACGTGAAGCTGAACAGTAAGAACATTCACCTTGAAGAGGGTGTACCCATCTGATACAATAGAAAAAATCAGGGTTTACAGCCCCAAAAATTTTAGAAGTGGAGAGCTTCCGTGAGCGAGCTTACAAACAAATTTACGCCGCCCGAGCGAGTGACCAGTGGAATTGCTGGCCTCGACCGTATCATGCAGGGCGGCCTTCTTAAAGGGAGAACCTACCTCATTATGGGTATCCCTGGGGCAGGTAAAACCATTTTAAGCAACCAGATCTGCTTTCATCACGTAGCAAGCGGAGGCCAGGCCCTCTACTTTACTTTGTTAGCAGAAACCAGTAGCCGAATGCTGGCAGATATTCAAACATTCGACTTTTTTGATCCCGAGGCTATCAACAATACAGTCTCATATGTCAGCGCCTACCCTATCCTGGAGAAGGATGGGCTTGAAGGGCTGATTAATTTGATACGTTCAGAGATTCGTCGCCATCGAGCTCAACTTATCGTTATTGATGGGTTGGTGATCGCCAGGCAAGCCGCTGAAAAAGACGTGGGTTGGAAAAAATTCTTACACGCATTACAGGCATCAGCGGAACTACTGAAATGCACGACGTTACTACTGACACCAACCGATAACCTCCATACGTCTCAGGACGAACAAACGATGTCTGAGGGAATCATTGAGCTAACGACACGGCTGGTTGACATGCGATCTGTGCATGAGATTCAGATACATAAGTTCCGAGGCAGTGCTTTTCTGGAAGGCAAACATCACTATTCGATCAACAACACGGGCTTTGTCATACACCCGCGTTTAGAGGCAATCCAGGCACTACCAACATCCGAGCTTCCCCAGGACCTCACACATCCTGTTCAGCCTGCCAGACTGAAGTTGGGTATACCACAACTGGATGAAATGCTGCACGGCGGCATAACCAGTGGCTCAACCACGTTATTGCTTGGAGCACCCGGCACAGGCAAAACGTTGCTTGGAAGCCATTTTCTGCTGGAAGGAGCCGCTCAGGATGAAAAAGGGCTTTATTATAGCTTTTTTGAGACGCCGACCCAACTGGTGCGTAAACTAGACCGTTTGAATATGAACCCGGGTAACTATATCAATGACGGAAAGCTGGAGCTCTTCTGGCAATCGCCCATTCAGGATTCCCTGGATATTCTAGCCGAGCACCTACTGGAAATTATTCGGCGCTCCGGGGCCAAACGAGTCTTTATTGATGGGCTTGCAGGCTTTCAACGCTCTACAGCTTCGCCCGAGCGGCTCGATCTTTTCATGACGGCCTTCATCACAACCTTGCGTTCCTTCAACATTACAACATTCTTATCAGTAGAACTGCCTGATATATTCAGTCCGAATGTGGAATTGCCCGCCGCCATCAGCGGGACCGGCACTCATGTCGAAAATGTTCTGTTGCTGCGTTATGTTGAGCTGAGGTCACAACTGTACCGGCTCATCTCTATCATGAAAATGCGTGAAAGCGGCTACGACCCATCCATCCGGGAGTTCCGCATTTCCTCAAATGGGGTTGAAGTTGCCTCGACATTCTCCAGTGCGGAGGCCATCCTGACCGGCATCGCACGTCTGCGTAACGAAATGCAGTCAATGAACGACGATACCTTAAGTAACAATGAGACAACTAGCGGACCGCTGAAGAGGCATGCCTGATGACCACAATTCTAGTAGTTGAAGATGATATTGCGATAGTTGATTTCCTGCGTACTTTTCTTGAAGAAGAAGGGTACAAAATCATGGTAGCGCACAATGGAGAGGAAGGACTCGCTTGTCTGGCATCCGCACGACCAGCCCTTGTGCTGAGCGATCTTATGATGCCCGTCTTAAATGGCCAGGAATTGTATAAACGAATGCAAGCCGATCCACGCTACAAATCTATCCCCTTTGTTCTGATGAGCGCTGTCAGGACCGCGCTCAATCAGAAGGATAGCCATTACGCAGCCGTGGTTGCCAAACCATTCGAACTGAACGATCTGATCGATACAGTCGAACGTTTAATCCCTAATAAGTAGGCTGCACAACCGAGCGGTGCCCTTATAGGTAAATGCTGATCTATAAGGGCACCGCTTGTTTATCCACCAGCAACGAAGAAAGACGACCAGAGCACAACCCCGGCCCTCAATAGCAAGCGACCCTTTCGATCAAGCCTTAGATCGTCACGTGGAAAACGGTATTCAGCAGTAACAGCACGATCAGGATTGTTATCAGACTCACCGTTGCCCAGGCAATGATGTTAAAGGTCAATCCATTTACCTGTTTGCCCATCAGGCGTTTATTATTCACCAGCAGAATAATAAAAACCAGCAGGATCGGCAGCATCGCCGCATTTAAATCTTGTAAAACAATTAAAACCTGAATAATCGGCAAGCCTGGAATCATCGTCACCAGGACGCCCAGAATAATCAAGCCAGTAAAAATGGATTGAAAGACCGGTGCCTCCCGGAAGCTTCGCGAGACCCCGCGCTCAAAACCAAAAGCTTCACAGATACCATACGCCGTCGAAAGTGGAAGAACCGCCGCCGCCAGCAGCGAAGCTCCAAACAACCCAACCCCGAAGAGTAGTGAGGAATAGGGTCCAGCAATCGACTTGAGCGAAAAGGCCGCGTCAATCGCGGTCTGGACCGGATGATTGGGGAAAAGCGTCGCCCCCGTTGCAATAATCACAAACATCGCGATCAACACAGCAAAAATGGTGCCGCTATAGACATCTACCTGCTCAAACACATATTCCCCGGCATGAATACCTTTGTCGGCGACTGACGATTGCACAAAAAACTGCATATACGGACTAATTGTAGTCCCAACCAGTGCGACGGCCGTCAAAAGATACCCGCTCTCGGTCGTAATATGCGGAAGCACCAGTCGCTGTCCCACCTCGCTCCAAACAGGATGAGCAGAGAAAGCGGCCGGAACATACGCCAGGAAACCCAGCGACATCAGTAAGAAGACTTTCTCGACCCTCCGATAGGAGCCCTTAATCACCAGGAACCACAGGATGAGCCCAGAAAGCGGCACTACCAGATAAATAAATGGAGTGTTGACATCGTTTGCCAGCACCTGCACGCTGGCAGCGATCCCCAGAAATTCAGAAATAGTCACCCCAGTATTGGCAACCAGCAGGGCCAACATTGCCAGCACGGTCCAGCGCACGCCAAACTGCTCGCGAATCAGGTCCGCCAGTCCTTTGCCAGTCACCGCGCCCATGCGAGCACACATCTCCTGGACAATCGCCAGACAGAAGCCCGCCAACGCCAGCGCCCAGAGCAAGTCATAGCCATAGCTCGCACCGGCCGAGGCAAAGGTTGCAATTCCACCTGCATCGTTGCCAGCATTAGCTGCGATCAGGCCTGGCCCCAGCACACTAAATAATTTCACAATCGACGATGAACGATTTAGACGAAAACGAGGCCGCCACGATCTTTTCTCTCGTATGCGGCCTTTTTCCA
>DASSXK010000634.1:0-13070 GCA_035703945.1 Ktedonobacteraceae bacterium
TGCTGGTGGAGGGCTGAGCAGGTGCGGCCTCTCCGCTGCCGCTGCCGCCGGGAAGCTTGTTGGGTAAAGAGCGGAAATCCATCTCGCGGAAGAGGGCCAGGATCTTTTCGCGGTCAAGCTTATCAGGTTTGCAGGCTTCCAAATCAAGCTGCACGGGAGCATTGAGCACGATCGTGGCTAAGTACTTGCTTTGTTTGGCCTGATCTTCCTTACCGGTTAGCAAACGTTGTTCTTTTGGTTTTAGCTCGGCCAGGTGAGCGAAGATGTTTTCCAGAGAGCCAAACTCACCGATCAGCCTGCTGGCGGTCTTCTCGCCGACGCCGGGTACGCCGGGAATATTATCCGACTTATCCCCGACCAGACCCTTATAGTCCGGAATATAGGCTGGCCCAAAACCATAGCGGTCCTGGACGGCCTTTTCATCGTAGATCACAACCTCGGTAATGCCACGCTTGGCAGCCATCACATGGACATGCTGATTGACCAACTGGAGGGTATCCATATCGCCCGTCAGGATGATCGTTTGCACCCCCTGCTGATTGGCCTGGACCGAAAGCGTTCCCAGCACATCATCGGCCTCGAAGCCATCTTTTTCATAGATTGGAATGTTGAAGGCCTCTACAATCTCGCGAATACGTCCAAATTGCGGACGCATTGTTTCTGGCAAGGTAGGGCGATGGGCTTTGTAGTCCGCAAACTGGACGTGCCGGAAGGTTGGTGTCGGTCGGTCAAACGTCACCGCGATATAATCGGGCTGTTCTTCATTGAGAATTTTCAGGAGCATGACCGTAAAGCCATAGGTTGCGTTTGCGACCTCGCCGCTGGCACTTGTGAGCGTTTCAGGTAGGGCATGAAAAGCCCGATGTATCATTGCATGGCCGTCTATAAGTACTAGCCGCTTTCGCTTATCTGGAAGCAAAGGATCTACCAACGTTGTCGTGGTAATTTCTGCTGTTCGCTCGGTTGTCATAACTCTCTATTTCCTTCTTCTAAAGTCACACCTTTAAGGCACCCTTGCCTTCCACCTTCCCAGCTACAGATACGAGCATCTGATGCTTCACCGTCATTTCCGGTGAGCAATACAAAGCTCAAGCGAGTAACATCCCGAAGCGGAATTTGGGACCAATCTGGCTTTCTGAGCCAATCGATCAGCTCTGTTATAATCTCTTCAGGTGTTGGTAGGGCCAGGCGATCTGTCCAGGTACCTGAATTGAGATAGACCTGTCCTGTTTTGGGCTCGGTTAGATATCGTAGCATATGTGTGTGGCCGGCGATAGCATAACGTAATGACGAATCATTATGCAATACATGTTTCAAACCTGTATCAACACTTTTCTCCATCTGATATACTGCTGGTAAGCAAATTGTTGTTACCGCTTCGTTTAACGTAAGTGTAAGAGCTTCACGCAGGAGTGTAAATTCCTGAATGTCTTCGACTTGAATGTCGAGCTTTTTTGGGGTGGTACCGTCTGTTTTGCGTAATGCCAGAGCTTGTTGCAATTGAGAGAACTGCAACATTGTTTGGGAGAACAGCTCGGCAGGAGTGAAATCAGAGGGATCAATTTGCTGAACATGTGGAGGTAGTTGTTCGGCGTTTGTGAGAAACAAATCGGTCTTTTTTGATAAGTTCAATAAAATCGTCGGATTTAATAAACTTAAAAGCGCAATTTGACGTATTATATTTATTGAAGGTTCAAAATGGTCGAAATACGGGTATTCCATGTTTAATATATGTGACACTTCTTGCACATATAACGAGCCTACTGGGAGTGTGATACTCGCGGGCGTGGTGGTAAGTGGTTGCCCCTTTTCGTCCCATAGACCTGGAAGAGCTTGATTCCAGAAGTCATAGTGATTTCCATGCTCAATATGCACATCCGCCAACGGGCGATAAGAGCGTGTGGGGCAGAAGTAGATATGAGGATGGGTTGCCTGGTGTGCGAATGCTTCATATAAGCGAGATCGAACTTCGGCAAAACAAAGCTCAATATCATGGTTCCCGACAAGGAACGTGATTGATCGTCCACGTGTTGCGACAAATGTTTGTAAGACGCGGAAGAAAGGTTGGTGGGCTTCAATAATCTTGTCCAGTTTTGTCAACGCGATTGTTGGATTGCTGGTTCCGTGGGTATTGTAGGGGGGTGTACCCAGAAAATCAAAGCAATCGCCATTGATGATAAGCTCGACATCATCGCTCGGCCTGGCGATGGTTCCATCAACGGTTGCCTGGAGGAGTCCTTCAAGTGCGGCCTGTTGCCTGGTACCGAAGCCTTCCATGATGGGATGTCCATCTGCAAGGTGGAGATCACTGATAATGAGTTTTATGGTGTTTGACATAAGTTGCCCTTTCTAAATCCTATTCTGGCGATGTAAGCCGAATCCGGAAGGAATGGATGTTTCTTTGCTTATCCTTGACATGCCGTTGGGCGCTTTTTTCTAATAACCTCTCTTTTTTACTTCATTTTAGTGCACTTGTGACGACATGTATATTATAGTTAACTGGCAGGCAGTGTTACATAGTTTTTACGCTTGGTTTTCTCTATCTGTGAAAGTAGGTGGAGAGAAATGATCTACATTGTTTGCCTACAATCCATAAAATGTCGTGTTCTCGTACAAGACATTTGTCATGTCTGTTCCGGTGTCGTAGTTTTTTTATATAAAGGTGATTACAATGCCAAGTCGAAGTAACAATACTCTGTCACTTAATTCAGTAGGAGAGAATATGATGGCTGAAGATCAGGAAGAACTGTTGACCGTACGTGAAGTCGCTCGTCGTTTACGTGTAGATGATACAACCGTACGCCGTTGGATTAAGAGTAGTGCGCTTGAGGCGATTACCCTTCCCCATCGTGGCAAACGTCAGGCTTATCGCATCAAGAAGTCCACGCTGGACAAGTTGTTGCAGGGCGCGTCTCTGCCTCTTTAATCTTGTTACCAGGGTGATAGAGGCCTGCGCCTTTTCGTTTAGCTGCTTTGCACAGAAAATACTTTCTGTAGATGGGGCGGCGATCCGATCCTGATGTGGGGGGCTTTTTTTATAAGCCTCCCACATTTTCTATCTTTTTTTGCTTCTTTTCCTCTCCCTTGACCTGATTCATCGCTCCTCTTTGCAGACGCGGCTTTTTTCTGTCCCGGCGCTAAAGATAAATCTAAATGTGACGATAGAAGGTGTTGATATAGTGGAAGTGAGTAATCCCCCGTCAATTGTCTGAATAGTCAAATGAATGAGCTTCTTGAGAGGATGTAGTGAATGAAAATTGCGATTACTGGAGGCGCAGGCTTCATTGGTTCTAGAATTGCGAAAGAGTATCTGGATGCCGGGCATGCCGTGCTTGTGATCGATAACCTGGCGAATGGTTCAGAAGACGCCATTGATCCCCGGGCCCGCTTCTACAACGTAGATATCCGCGACAGCAAAATCCGCACTATTTTGCAGAAGGAACGACCTGAAATTGTCAGCCATCATGCCGTGCATCGGGGGTCCAGTCTTCCTAGCGAGCAGGCAATGATAGATGCTGATGTAAATATTCGTGGCTTTTTGCATCTGCTCGATTGTTGTGTTGATTCACCGGTCAAAAAAATAATTTTTGCCTCGAATGGAAATGACCTCTACGGGGATGTCACCCCGAATCAAAATCCCTTGTCTGAGACAACGCTCCTGGCTCCCCGCCGTTCGCTTGACATCAGCAAAGCTGCGGGTGAAAGTTACGTTCGATACTATACCCGGCAGTATGGATTGGAGCATACTATTCTGCGCTATGCCGATGTCTATGGAGAAGAGCCCTGGAATAAGGCGCAGCACCCTCTCAGCTACTTTATCAAGGAAGTGAGCCAGCATCGGCGGCCTCTGATTCAGGGCACGGGAGCGGCGATCCGCGATCAGATCTTTATCGATGATGTGGTTCTGGCTAACCAGGCCGCCCTGGAGCGCGGGAAGAATCAAACCCTGCATATCAGCTCTGGCAATGGAGCAAGCTTGAATCAACTCTTTACACTTGTGGCCTCTTACCTGGGGAGCGATCTGACTCCGAATTACACCTCCGGCTCGCTTTGCCTGCCTGAAAAAGTCACGATGGATAACACCTATGCTCAAGAGAGCCTGCACTGGTTTCCACGCGTTTCTTTAGCGGATGGGGTGAAACGCTCTATTATGCTCTTAAATCGTGCTGAGGGCCTTCCACCTATTCAGCAGGATATTTACGCATATGCTGCCACAGAGGCGGTAAAAATCCCACTACACTCATCTTAATGGAATTTTAATGCGGTTCGATTGCGGCGTCTCTCTTTTTGCCCTGCAATTCGAGAAAATCGAGGTATATCGCACGCAATGCAAAATGCACCTTACACGCAATTTGAGAAAAGCAACAGGGGAAGCATCCAGCGATGCTTCCCCTGTTTTGTGCCTGTGGTAGGTGTATGTATTACTGTTGCAAGCCACTCACAACTCTGGCGTATTTCTCCGCCAGTGCCTGGGCCTGCTCGTTTGAGACCGATTCGGCGACGACGTGGAACAGGGGCCGGTCGGCATCAGGTAGCACCAGGACCCACTCTTTGCCGAGATCAATCTTGATTCCATCGATTGGTTTGGAGCGTCTTTCCCGATACTGCTCGCTCAGGATGCGCATGACTTTCCCCTTGTGTTCCCAGGGACAACTGACACGTGTCCGGCTGAGATAGTAGGTGGGGAGATCATCCACAAGATCTGAGAGCCGCATCTGGAAGGTTGCCAGCAGCTCCAGCAACTTGGCGATTGCCAGGATGCCATCAAAGGCCGGTTGTAGTTGCGGAAAGACAAAGCCGCCCTCGCCGTCTCCGACCAGCACCACGCCCTCGCGGCTGGCGGCCATCATCAGCGCATGGGGCAGAACCTTGGTATGCTGGATATAGCCGTCGTAGCGTTTGGCGATATGCTGCAAGGCGCTGGGAGCCGTGACGGGAACGGCGACTGTTCCTCCGCTTTGCTGACGCAGATACAGACTCGTCATGACAGCCAGCATCTTGGTGCCGTCCAGAATGCGTCCGCGATCATCTACGACCTGGATGCGCTCACCACTGGCATCGATCCTGATACCGATGTCGGTATTAAGCGAGGCCGTGATTGTTGCCAGGCGATGCATATCCTTGTCAAGCTCGTCGCTGGTGCGGGTGAAGCGGGCTTCATCGTGGCTTCCGTTTAGCACAATCGCTTCACAACCCAGTCTGGTGAGGATTCTGGGAAGTAGCTGCGTCGTACTGCCATGACCGTAGTCCACGACCAACTGGAACTTGCGATTGCGAACCAGCTCGAAATCAACAACCTTCGAGAAGCCTTCCATGTAGGGCGTCAGGACGTTGTTGTCTTCCAGCACATCGATTGCGCCGATATCGTCCAGGTAGACGCGGCGGAAGTCCTCGCGGAAGAACAGATTCTCGATCTTACGCTCGGTCGCTTTGTTAATGTCCAGGCCATTCTGGTCAAAGAATTTAATGTCCACGATTCGCCGATCGGTTGGTGAGAGGCGGACATGCACGCCGCCGACAGCGTCCGTGTTGCGCACATAATAGCGGGCCACCGGCATTGGGACCTGGTTGATATCTTCAACGTCGATCCCGGCCGAGGGCAGACCCGCGATCATGGCGCGCTTGATCATACGCGGAGTACGATGTGAGTCGCGGTTGACGCAGACTGTAGAGCCTTTGGGCAAAATCGCTCCGTAGGCCGCTCCAAGCTGGGCCGCGAATTCGGGGGTCAGGTCAACGTTTACCAGGCCTGAGACACCGTGCCGACTGAAGAGTCCGCGCCGACCCTGCGAGCCCCAGATGATGCTGGTGTTGACGACAGCGCCGGATTCAACCTCTTTGTCCGGCCAGATTTTGATATTTGGCTGGATGATCGCGCCTTCCTGAATGATCGAGTTGTCGCCGATTACGGCCCCCTCAAACATCACGGCCTTGCTCTTGATGTTTGTGGATGAGCCGACCAGGGCACCTCGCAGCTCGGAGCGCTCTCCCAGATAGGAGTTATTCCAGACGATACTGCGGTCAACCTGGGCTCGTTCGTCCACAATCGTATAGTGGCCGATTGTGCTGGGTCCGTGGATAATTGCCCCCGATTTGATTTTGCAATCATGGGCCAGGTAGAGGGGACCGTAGAGCTGCGCGTCGGCTGCGATCTCAACGTTTTCCTCGCACCAGATATTGCCACCGATATTGTTGGCGGGAATCTCGGCCTCGACTTTGCCCTGGAGTACGTCTGCGTTGGCACGCATATACTCGCTCAGGTTGCCGACATCGCACCAGTAGCCTTCGGCAATGTATCCATAGATCGGATCGCCTTGCTTCAACATTAGCGGGAAGAGCTCCTGGCTGAAGTCATAGGACTTGTTCTTCTCAAAGTACTGGAAAATTTTGGGGTCCAGAACATAGATACCGGTGTTAATTGTATCGCTAAAAACTTCGCCCCAGCTTGGCTTCTCCAGGAATTGTGAGATGTGCCCCTCTTCGTTGGTGATGATAACACCATACTCCAGCGGATTGGGCACATGGGCCAGCGTTAAGGTCGCCAAGGCCTTCTTTGATTGGTGGTAGTTGATAATATCGGTCAAATTGTAGTCGGTTAGAGCATCGCCACTAATTACAATAAAAGGTTCGGTTAATTGATCTTCAGCATTCTTCACGCTGCCCGCCGTGCCCAGCGGAACATCCTCGCGCGAATACGTGATCCGCATCCCAAATTGGGAGCCGTTGCCGAAGTAATCCTCAATATTGCTGGCCAGATACTGAACCGTGACTACCACCTCGGTAATCCCGTGCCGTTTCAGGAGATTTAAGATATGTTCCATCACCGGTTTACCAGCAATAGGCACCATTGGTTTGGGACGTCTGATTGTAAGGGGACGTAGTCTTGACCCTTCCCCACCTGCCATGACAACTGCTTTCATACAGTATTAGGCGCGGTTCCCTCCACATTCTGAGAGCAGAGAAGTCTGCGCCACTCCTCCTTCCTATCTTTGCCACTGTGCATACAAGCTCTACATTGTGTGCTTGTTTATGTACCTTCTCGATCGGCTGCTAAACCGATGCGTGACCTGTCCTGTGCGAAATTGTTTTACTGAGGATTGGGTAAAATGTTTGGCTTGCCATTGAAAGACACTTCGCAACGGCGCTCTCGCGCCTACTGAACGCATTGCAAGCTAGCAGCGCTGGAACGCTTCACCTTTGATCGTTTCTGGCAAGGTCCGTCCTGGCATCTCAAGCGCGTTCAGTCAGCGAAGTGAATGGTTAGCCAGGAAATGGCCCATGAGAAGATGCAGAAGGCGTGCATCTTTCATGTTGCCTTCGTACTCCACTCCTTTTTAGCATAACAAAGGAGCGAAGTGAAAATTGCTGTTAGTGAACACAAAAGTGAAATATCAAGACGGCGTAGCTTAAGTGAGCCACGCCGTCTATCTTCTATTCCATAGTTATTGTACATTATGTGAAAAGCTAGTCGCAAGAAACGCGGATTCTTTTTGGAAAGCTAAAAGAATTCACTTAAACGGCCATGCTCCACGAGCCAACGTACAAAACGGTGGTGATTGGTTTCTCTTGTTGCCTGCCACTCCTCATACTCTTCACGTAAGCTAATCAATCGGTTGGCCTCTTCTACTGTGAAACCCTCATCCAGGAGGGCATCAACCAGCAGATCCATGTATTGCTGCATATGCAACATCCTCCTTCTCGCCAATTGCTCTCTATCAACTACGCCCTTCAACGTCCCTCCAAACAGACCGACAGAAAACCTTGTTAAGAGACTTTTGTCAATTTACTTGGATGCTTTGCTTGAACTTAGAAGTTTGTCACAAAAATTGTTTTGGAAGGTAGTTCTATTTGTTATACGTACGTCATCGCTTTGTCGATACGTTTGCTGGTAGCTCAGGTGGATGAATATGTTTGAAACACGTTGGCATTGGAAGGGTCTGTGTAAGCCAGGAATGATGGTGCTAAGGCAGCTTCGGCATAGAACCCGCGCTGTCACTGGCTTATGCACGACTCTGAATATAGTATGATCGGCTTGCTAAATTTAAAACTTGAGTCATTTACTGGCCGTCTCGCAGGAATACATGCGTCACGTTACTGACGACATCTGTATTTGCATACTTGGTATCACAATGACACTATCTAATTATATCGTCAAATGATGACATTATGCTAGAGGACCAAGTGGAAGAGGATAATGAATTTGTGGACGTTGGAGCTTGTAAAGCAGGAAAATACCGGGTTTTGAGCAAGAAAAATCCAAAATTTTTCGGTTAAAATTGGTGGAAATTTTCTCAAAATTTCTGTCATCAAGGAAGCGGAGATGGGTGGAATGTAACACCTGGTTTTCTGATAGACCGAAGTCCAGGTGTTATCAGGTGTGGATAGATTAGTTGTCGCTCTCGCCCCAGGAGACGTTGCGGATATAGTGCTCAATTTCTTTTTCATTATCATAAAAGTAACTGATGGCATCGTATACCTGGGCCAGACTTAAACGGTGGATGTTTGCAATCTCTTCCGGATCTTTTCCTGATTGAAAAAGTAAAATGATATGACGCACTCCGGTGCGTGTTCCCTCCACAATCGGCTCTCCTCCATAGATTGATGGGTTACGTATGATGTATGGATGGGCTGTTCGCTCAATTGCCATAGCCGGCTTTTCCTTTCTTCACCTTCGTGTGTGAGTACGGCTCCAGGACGTTTACGTCGTTGCCAGTTGTCGCCTATACAGGTGCGGATCTAGGAAGCTCAAAGTATAAAAATAATAAGAGCTGGAGAAAATTAGCTATAAATGTACCAGTCGGTCAGCAGTGAACAATTGCTTACGGCATAATGCCTCTAGCTGTTCGTTGTGAGCAAAATGCCTGTTAACACCGAGTTAGATTGCGACTCCCCTGACTGTGGGTCTTGCTACACTGGCTCCTTGTCCAGTTTGACAGTGTCCGTTTGTCGATACTAGTGTATGCGTTTACAGTCGAGGCGTCAACTGCCTGTTTCTGAATAGTTGAAAAGGTGGCATCTGCAAAAAATTCCCCTTGCTTAGAGGCGATCGGCCTGCCGGGGGTTTTCACACGATTTTCACATTTTTTGCTAAAACACTGCTGGGCTTCCCAGGCTGTTCTATGGCAAGTTTGAACTCGCTTGCTAAAAGTGAGTTTTTGGGAAAAGCTTGACACCCCGTAAAGTACAATGTTACAATAAGCGCAACGAAAGGAGGTGGTGTGTAAATGGACCAACGTAGTCGCTGCATAAGCGAATTGGCACTTAACCGCACCTTCCAGTTGAGAGGTGAGCAGCGGTAACGCTGTGACGCGCTCGCTGGCAGGAGGGTACGTGGCCCTCCGCTTGTGCAGCACTTTCCCAGAGTGAGGTAAGCTATACTTAATTGCCTTCACTCTGGGTTTTTTATCCAAACTTATTTCAGATCGTTCCACTCTGGTACTTTGGCTCTACACGAAGTACTTCTCACTCCTTTTTCAGCTTAATATTGAAAAGCAGCAATTGAAGATTTTCTCGTGTTTCGGAAATCTTGGCCTGGTGACAGGGTAGATGCGTTTTTAGACGCGTAACGGAATTGTAGGGCGGACTTGCAGGCAGCTTCTCAACTCGATATTCAGGCATTACAACATCAACTCAACACTCGCTTTTTCGGTATTGGGGATCGTTTGCTCTATAGGCCTACGGTTGAGTCTACTAATACTCTGGCAATGCAACTTGGTAGCACACGGCTTGAAGATGGGATTGTAGTTCTTACTGACAATCAAACTGCCGGTAAGGGACGGCTTGGTCGCCGTTGGGTAGATATATCCGGGAACAACGTTCTTTCATCAACGTTGTTGCGACCCCTTTTTCCTCCTTATCTTCTGGTTTTTTTGGCGTCTCTGGCTGTCGTTGAAACAATTTCTGATGTTTGTGCTATCCCGGCCACAATTAAATGGCCCAATGATATTTTAATTGGAGAGCGCAAGGTTGCTGGCATTCTGATCGAGACCAGCCACTCTGCCTCCAAGAATCTGCTTGGCGTTGTAGGGATCGGTGTCAATGTAAATGGTCCCCTGCAATCTATCCAGGCTCAGATCTCAGCGCGATCGACGGTGTCTTCAGCGCTTGCTCCTACTAATCTAGAAACTGAATGTGGTCATGAGGTTGAGCGTGAACGTTTCATTGCACGCCTTCTCTGGTATCTGGAAAAGGATTATCTGGTTTTACAACAGGAAGCATCCAGAACATTCTCACGAGAGGGGTCCGTTTTAAGTCCGGCCGCTCGTTCTTTACAAACACGTTGGCGTAGTCAGTTATCCACGCTTGGACAGACAGTCCAGGTACGTCAAGGCGATGTGGTGATTAGTGGATATGCGGAGGATGTTGGTGAGGATGGTCAATTATTACTGCGTCGTCCATCAGGTGAACTCATTCATGTTACCTGGGGGGATATCGGATATTCCGCCGGGTAAGTACTTCACCACCTGCTTGTCAGGTAGTGAAGATAGATGAGCAAAAACCCTCCGCTTTTGGTCAGGATGCCCTGGTTGGATTCAGGGGTTGAGAAGGGATTATGCTCGACACCATTCTGATACACGAACTGAGCAATGTCAGCTTCGGATGATGAAGCTTCGCAGGCCTGGAGTGAAGGTCTCTTCCTCCTTTCCAGCAGACCTGCTTCTATCTTCGATCTGATCGATAGATTATGTTGAAGATAAAAAGTTTCTCATCATTGCGTGGGGTTTGTTCTACTCGCTTGCGTGCGAGAGATGCCTTACGGGCACAGGTCGGATATTCCTGACGCTAATATCCATTTGCAGAGGATGCAGCAGTTTAATCGTGGCGCTTCCCTCCTCGTGCAATAGTATATTGCAGGGGCCCCCAAGCGCCACAAACCGATGAAGGGAAAACAGATATGGAAACACAGGACGTATTCCTCACTGATGACGGACGACAGAGTGCGATGAGTCAGCTAGAGTTTCTGCGGACTGTCAGGCGGGCAGAGGTTGCCCAGTACCTTCATGAGGCCAAAGAATCCGGAGATGTGATTGATAACGCAGCTTACGAGGATGCAAAAAATGAGCAGGCACGCCTCGAAGGCCGAATCCACGAACTAGAGCAGCTTATCGCAATTGCTAAGCCCATCAGCAAGGTGGATTCCGATCTGGTTTCTCTTGGCTCCATTGTTCACCTTCGCAGTGACGAAGGCCGTGAATGTCGCTACACCCTTGTTGGCGCTTTTGAAGCCAATCCGGGTGCTGGTCGCATTTCCAACGAATCCCCTGTTGGTAAAGCGCTGCTGGGACACAAGGTCGGCGATCTTGTGATTGTTTCTACTCCCGGCGGTGTGAAAGAGTATACCATCCTCACCATCGAGTAGCTCCACTCTCACAGATTCAGCTTTACTCACTATCCCGACTTGTGTCTTTGCTACCACAGAGACACAAGTCTTTTTTTTATTACAAAATTTGTTATTAGGGGATTGGCAGGGGCTTTGTCCCGAAAACTCTCCATCTCAAATTCCAGGTAAAAGGGTTGTCAGGGGCTGGCCCCTGACGGGGGCTCGGGGCGCAGCCCCGTAATTCACCCCTATTCCTGTTGAAGCTAAGATGCTACAATAAAGCTAACTTTTTTGAGGAGAATGTTATATGGCAGACGAACGCGAAATACGATTACAACGCTTGCAGACATTGCGGGAGCAAGGAATCAACCCTTACCCCAGTGTCGTCGAGCGAACACATACGATTGCAGAGGTGCTGGAACACTTTGACGAATGGCAGGGTGAAGAACATTCCTTTACCCTTGTTGGTCGAGTGCGACTGCTGCGTGAAATGGGCAAGGCCGCCTTTGCCCAGATCGAGGATGGCAGCGGGCGAATCCAGATCTATCTGCGTGTCAACGATCTGGGTCCGGAGGCCTACAAGGCGATTAAGCTCCTGGACCTCGGTGACTTTATTCAGGTAAGCGGCTACCTCTTCCTGACGCGGACCCAGGAACGGACCCTGCACGTCAAGAGCTACCAGTTCTTGTCCAAGGGTCTGCGCCCCCTGCCCGAGAAGTTTCATGGTCTGGAGGATGTTGAAATCCGCCAGCGCAAGCGCTACCTGGACCTGATTGCCAACGGCGATGAGGCCCGGAATGTTTTTGTGACACGCAGTCGAACCATCTCGGCCATGCGCCGTTACCTGGATGAACATGGCTACATCGAGGTTGAGACGCCTGTCCTGCAACCGCTCTACGGTGGGGCCACGGCCCGCCCGTTTACGACCCACCACAACACCCTGGATCGGGATCTTTACCTGCGTATCGCCCTTGAGCTCTATCTCAAGCGCCTGATTGTGGGTGGCTTCGAACGTGTCTACGAGATCGGCCGCAACTTCCGTAACGAAGGCATTGATCGTGGCCACAATCCCGAATTTACGATGATGGAGAGCTACCAGGCCTACGCCGATTACAACGACATCATGACGCTTGTTGAAGAGATGTGCCACTTTGTCGCTCAGACTGTCAAGGGATCTTCCAAAATCACCTATCAGGGCCATGAGATCGACCTGACTCCTCCCTGGCCTCGTTATCCCCTGTTGGAGGCTATCAAGAAGCACACAGGCATCGACGTGGATCAGTATCCTGACCGCGAGAGCCTGGCTGTCGCGATGCGTGAGGGAGGCTATGAGGCCGACCCCAAGCTCGGTCGTGGTCGCCTGATCGATGATCTGAAGGGCTTTATGTTCCGCAAGGGCATCCCAGAACTGCGCCAGGCTTTCTTCCTGATTGATTATCCTCTGGATGTCTCGCCCCTTGCCAAGCTGCATCGCGAGAAGCCCGGCCTGGTTGAGCGTTTCCAGCCCTTCATTGGTGGTCTGGAGCTTGGAAATGCCTTCACCGAGCTAAACGATCCTCTGGATCAGCGAGCGCGTTTTGAAGATCAGATGCGTCAGCGAGCCGGTGGCGACGAAGAGGCTCAGGTCCTCGATGAAGATTTCCTGGAAGCCCTGGAAATCGGTATGCCTCCAACCGGCGGCGTTGGCATCGGTGTTGACCGCCTTGCCATGCTCATGGCCGACCAGGAGTCAATTCGCGACGTGATTCTC
>DASSXK010000637.1:0-4518 GCA_035703945.1 Ktedonobacteraceae bacterium
CCTCAGTGCCTAAACCAGGGAGGGGAGATCTCAAGCAAATGCATAGAACTCATCGATAGACCACCAGCTCCCTGAACTGGCAGTCAGCACCACCTTGATATAGCGATCCGACTGTTTCGCGAATGTGATAACTGTATAGCCATTGATCCCCTGGCCACTGGCAATGGCATTCCCCCAGGTGCTGCCATCATTCGATACAAACACCTGGTAGCCGCGTGGATAATCTCCTCCGCTGGCTCCACAGTCCAGCGCAATGCTGCTAAAACTCTGCGTCTTCCCCATGTCGACCTGAAATGAGATTCCAGAACTCTGTGGCTGTCCTGTCGACCAGCGCGTAGAGAAAACGCCATCAAGCGCATTGGATGGTGGTTCGCCAGCGTTGGAAACCGAGGCAGAAGCGTTCCAACCAGTACGATCGAGCAGCTTCCCAGAAGATACGCCATAGACATTGAATTCGTTGATCGACCACCAGTTGCCCGCACTGCCAATATCAACAACCCGGATGAAGCGAGCGAGTTGCGAGGGGAACGAAATGTTAATCACCTGGTTATCGCGTGTGTACGCACCGTTGCCCTGACTATTATCGTCACCGCTGGCGATGCTCTCCCCCCAGTTCGCGCCATCGAGCGAGGCAAAGACCAGGTAGGCATGTGGATAGTCGCCAGTGTTGAGTTGGGCATCCAGGCTGATGGCGTTAATATGTTGCGGCAGGATCATATTCACCTGGAACCACAAACCAGGCGATTGCGCTTCGCCGCTGGACCAACGTGTGCTCGTATTGCCATCGATGGCTTTGGCTGGCACGTCTCCATAGGGGTCCGTTGCTGAGGCAGAGGCGATCCAGCCGCTGCGATCCAGCGCGACGATATTGGAGGTACCGCCAGGAGTCTGCTGCCCGTTCCATTTGAATGTGGCGACCGCACCAGAGGGCAGCACATAGGAGAACGATTCTCCCCCCCACTGCACATCGAAATTCTGCTTGCTCGCCGCCGCGTTATAGACCACCAGCACCTTTGAACCGTCGGGGTTTTTAAACGCCACATCCGACACCTGATTGCTGCCTGCGCTGGAGTCGATACGCGTCGCGCCCGGCTGCAAGAATTTGCTGGCCTGACCCAGGCCATAATAATCGCCATTATACGTGACCCGGCCATTGCTTTGATCAATGGTCACAATGCCCCGACACTGTGAACAGGCCGCGCCAGTGCCCAGGTTCGGCTCCCCATTGGGGTCCAGCGCCAGGCCCCAGCGCACGACGGATTTGGCCCAGTTGCGTATCGAGCCAATCAACAGATTGGTTGTGCCAGGCAGACCGTTGTTTCCTTCCCACTGACCACCGGAGCACTCCGTCTCATACGTATCCTTGTTGGGATAGGCATTGTGTACCTGGGTCTGCGCCTCAGGCGCTCCCGCGTAGCAGTGCCAGGCCGTGCCCGCTAGAGCCGCATTTGTATTTGCGTCACTCAGCAGCGTGGTAGGGTACGAGGGGGCATCCCAGTTGTGATCGTAGCCGAGAATTTTTGTCGTAATATGGTTTGCGGCAAAGGCCGGTCCCAGATTGTTCCCAATAAAGTTCGCTTCTTGATTTGCCGGAAACGACATGCCAGGGTACCCCACAGGCTGATAGAGCGGCTCATTTTGCGCAGTCACCGCGTAGATGGGAATACCTTGCGCCTGGTAGGCTTGAATAAACTTCACAAAATAGTTCGCGTAAGAAGCATACGCGCTGGTGTTGAGCGTGCCGCCTTCCATCGAATCGGTCGATTTCATCCAACCCGGCGGACTCCACGGCGTTGCCATAATCTTCAGGTTGGGATTGAGTTGGAGTGCCTGCTTGAGCAATGGGATGATATACGTTTCATCATGTGCAATGGAGAAATGTGTGAGATTCGGATCGGTCTGACCTTTCGGCATATCATCGTACGAATACTCACCGGCTGAGGGAGTTGTCAGGTCCGAGGCTCCCATAGGCTGACGTAAAAAATTCAACCCAATGCCATCGACCGGACTAAATAACCGTCGCATGAGTTCATCCCGCTGGCCCTTGTTCATTTTATTGTACATGAGCCACGCTGAACCGTCAGTGAGGGATGCGCCAAAACCAGTCATTTGCTGATCTACCTGATTTTCGTTTACAGTAATCTTGATAATGCCCGATCCGTTGCCCATAGAAAAAGGCACCGCACCTTGTTGCGCAAGATGCGTCTGTAAATCAGCGGTCGTCAACCATACACTCGCCTCCGTGCTGGCGGACCGCGCTGCTGGAGGAGAGGAACGAGAGGCTCGGAGAAGCAGAGTCGCATTCAAAAGCAAAGCGCACGACACAACGATAAGTGACATCTTTTGCCAGAAAGTCCATCGAAGCATGCTATCCTCCTTGATTACAAAGCCTGCCTGGCTCGATTGCCGATGTTCTTTGGTATCCGCTCCCAATTGATTTGAGCAATGAATGTAACGCAATTACCTCCTTAATGCAGCATTATGGGAATCTTAGGGTAAGACTTAGAATAACTATAGTATCTATAAGTGAGGAGTGTCAATGGTAAATAACAACAAATCTACCCATCATAAAACTCATGAGTTAGAAAGGGCACCATTGACAGTTGTTTATTAATTGAGGTCGATTCATCAAAGCCGTTCCACATTCTGGCTGAACCAGGAATAGGCTATGATCTTATCAAATAAACTGGTCCATGCTGGCACCAATGTAAAGAAAGGACTCAGGCCAAACCCTGAGTCCCAGGAAACATTTCCCTCGACACCGCTAACGATTCTCCAATGTGAGAACGCACCCTTCAGCCCCCCGTAAAGACAGGGCAGCCAGATCCACACCTTCCTCGCGGTCCAGGTAGGTTGAGAGGAGGATCTGTCCACTACCCAACGCGGGAAGATTCACAAGCTGCTCCTGCTCAGAGAAATTCAAGGCTATAAGAAAACGTTGGTCGTCTGACTCGCGCAGGTAGACGAAACAGTCAACCGGAACACCGCTGAGGGCACGATAGCTGCCCTGTGACAGCGCGGAGCTGGCATGGCGCAATTGAATCAGGCGACGTGTGAACATCAGTAGGGAACGGGGATCTTCACGCTCTAGCGCGACGTTCACTTGCGGATAGTCGGTGGGAAGGGGCAGCCAGGGCTCGACATCTGCGGGACAAAAGCCGGCGTTGGCCTCAGTGTTCCACTGCATCGGGGTGCGTTCGGGATCTCTTCCAAGTCCAATGCCGGGCTGGTTCTTTTCCATCGGATCGATCAGGCGCTCTGGTGGGATGTCCCCGTCGTGCATGCCGATCTCATCACCATAATACAGGGTTGGAGTGCCACGCACGGTAAGCAGGAATAGCATAGCCAGACGGGCCAGCGTCGGACCAATACGAGAGATGAGACGCGGCTCATCATGATTGCCAAGCACATAGTTGGGCCAGGCCCCAGGTTTGAGATGTCCTTCAAGCAGATCGACCGAGCGACGAATACTCCGGGCATTCCAGGCCGTGCTGAGTAAATCAAAATTGAAGGGCATATGGAACTCATCCAGGTCAGCACCGTAGTAGCTGGCCCAGACCTGCTTATCAATGATATGGATCTCACCTAGAAGCACTCGCGGCTGAGTTGTCCCATACTGATCGAGCAACTGGTGCAGTTCGCGATAAACGCGATGAACATCGGCATGCCCATTATCATAAAGATGCAGTTGCTTATCGTAATCGCCCATCGGCTTATGCAAAACTTTTTGCACAGAAAGATTGAGCGGATTATCGCGCAGGTCGGGATCCTTGAGAATAAAATGAGCGGCATCGACACGGAAGCCATCTATGCCCCGCTCCAACCAGAAACGGACCACATCAAACATCGCAGCTTTCACTACCGGATTTCGCCAGTTCAGATCCGGTTGCTCTTTGAGAAATGTATGCAGGTAATACTGAGCGGTTGATTCATCCCACTCCCAGGCTGAGCCACCCATAACACTCAACCAATTGTTAGGCGGGGAACCATCGGGTTTGGGATCGGCCCAGATATACCAATCGCGCCTGGAATTCTGACGTGCGCTTCTGGATTCCAAAAACCAGGGATGCTGACTGGAGGTATGATTGGGCACAAAATCAATAATGAGCTTGAGATCACGCTGATGAGCCTGCTCTATCAGTGTCTCACACGTCTCCAGATCGCCAAAGATGGGATCAACATTGCAATAATCTGATATATCATAGCCAAAGTCAGTCATGGGTGAGGGATAGAACGGCGAGATCCAGATTGCATCTACCCCCAACCAGCTCAGGTAGTCAAGCTGACTGATGATTCCCTGTAAATCACCAATACCATCGCCATTGCTGTCTTGAAAGCTGCGTGGATACACCTGGTAGATAATCCCGCGTTGCCACCAGAGAGAGGTCTGAGATGCCACGTTCACTCCTTATTCATCCATAGTAAGTAAAAGCTACGTCACGTGCAGAGACATACAATACAGATTGAAGAGAGATATTTGATTTCTTCGTGTATAAGTATACTACTTTTCCAAAAACA
>DASSXK010000068.1:0-3695 GCA_035703945.1 Ktedonobacteraceae bacterium
AGAAGCGCCGGAACCTCGCCACGCAAAACTTGAAGCAAAATATTGGTCATCGCTCCGTGTCCAGCAGCCTCCTGGGAGGGTTGATCATAACGGGCGGCGGCCAGGGCAGCGCGGATTCCAGCAGTGCGCTGCTTCACCTCAGCGCCTGGAATCTCAAAGTAGTATTCAAGCTGGCTGCGAAGGGCATCCAAAGAATGATCGGAGGCCGTGCGAATATCTTCGGCAAAACAGCAATCGAGCACGATCAAAACCTGACCAGCCTGGGTGCTCTGGAAAAGCACATCGCGCAGCCAGTGCATCGAAATATGATGGGAATGTGGATCATCCTCGACATCGCGCTCATCAAAATCGGCGGTGCCGAGATAGGCCTGGCGCATCGCCGGACGCTGCCTCTCCGAGGTCTGCTGGCCGTGACCACTGAAATAAAAGAGCAGAAAATCATCCGGGCCGCGATCGCGAGCGAGATGCAAAATAGATTTGTGTAGCGAGCCACTGTCCGCCTGATCACCCAAAAGTGGCGGCTCAAACAAGGTAAACCCGCAGCGCTGCTGAAGCACCTCCGCGACAGCCGTGGCATCCGCTAAAGCGTGCTTTAAAGGTGGTAAAATCTCAGACTCGGTCGTATTGACCCCCACAACCAGGGCCAGACGTTTGCCTGGATTGGACAATTCTGGCGAAGCCGTCATACTAAAGTTCTTTCTTTTCGATAGACTGATCCAGTTTTTCTCAAGTTAATGTTTCCGGCGGGCAGAGACACGACCCTTCACTTTTACCGGACTATGAGCGGTGATCTTAATGCCAGGATAAGTCCGCAAAAAATGGTCGGCAAGCTGCTTAACACGCTCATCGTCTGCTAGATTCGAGGAAGTCAATTCAATCGAACCATCCCCGATTGTAATTGAGACCTTCACATCATGGGTCTGGGGCTGCACCTTGTCATCCGAATGGAGAAGATGTGTCACGAGGGAGCGGACAGAAGTAAAAATGGTACAGAGCGCCACCACTACGTCAAAGGCATCTTTATGGGCCATAATCGCGGTTCCAAGCGTCTGCGCATCGGTTATGCCAACCTGAAGCAGGGTTTCGAAGCCGCCGCGCTGGCCCTGATACACAGGTGTCACCGTATCACCATCCTGCTTCAAGTCCTTGATCATCTGACGACTAACCTGCTGGATAGCCATTAGGTCGGGATTCTGGGAATCTTCGGGTCCAATTTCCAGAAGAATTTGAGGGAAACCCATTGCACTGGTTTCTGAAGATGATTCCATGCCCTGTCTCTCCTTCGTGCTCGCCTCTCACATCTGATAAATAAGAATCGCTTCATTATTTTAGCGCATAATTCACAATTTATACAGGAAAGTAGTATCTTTTCCTGTATAAATTGACGGGATCACAGACAAAATTCAAAAAACAGAGGCAGGCAATCGAATTTTTGACTCCTTGCTTTCCCAAGAAATACAATACTATCATCTAAGAACCAAATCTAATCAGTGGGAACAGGGAACGAACGCATGGGGAAAGAAAAAGCCTGCTTAATCATGCATCCCAAGGCGGGAAAGCATATTGATAGTATCCTAGCCGCCTTAGAGGAAAGGTGGGAAACCGCCATTATCGAGACACAGTTTGCCGGACATGGAATAGAGCTGGCGGCCGATGCACCCCGACAGGGCTATCGCTGGCTGATAGCCTACGGTGGAGATGGAATGCTCAACGAAGTGATCAATGGGGCGATGCGAGCAGAGCAACCGTGTATAGTTGGAACTCTCCCCGGAGGGA
Organism: Ktedonobacteraceae bacterium; assembly: GCA_035703945.1. Classification (GTDB taxonomy): domain Bacteria; phylum Chloroflexota; class Ktedonobacteria; order Ktedonobacterales; family Ktedonobacteraceae; genus DASSXK01. The sequence continues at coordinate 1,777 of DASSXK010000068.1, forward strand.
CCGTGAATCAATGGGCACGCGAAATTGGCCTCCCGATGCATCCGGTTGAAGCGGCCCAAACGCTCACCTGGAGTATTCCACGCCAGATTGATCTAGGTCACGTCTCGGTGTCGGAACTCGAATTTCCTGATCAGAAAACAGAAGTTAACAATCCAGAAAATGGCCCGCTGAACGGGTTGTACTTCCTGCTGGTTGCGGGCCTGGGGATGGACGCGATGACGATCCAGAAAACGAGCGAATCATCCAAACAGCAATTTGGTCAACTGGCCTTTATGATTGACTGGCTTCGCATCCTGCCTGAGATGCGCTCCTTCCCGATCCAGATCCGCTGGTCCGATGGTCAGAGTTGGGAGGGGCAATCCTGGGATATCCTGGTAAGCAACACGCGCTGCTACACTATTTTTGAAAACCTGATCCCTGAAGCATATGTGAACGACGGCTTACTCGATATCCGCGTTTTCGCGCTCTCATCGCCCGTTCAGGGTCTGCTCCGACCCTACCACAACGGCAACTTTAGTTTGAAGCTTCCAGCGTCTGTGCTCCTGCAACTTGACGGTAGCGGGGTAGAACTATCGAATTTTGTAAGTACAGAAAACCTGAAGCGAATCCAACAAGCGAAAGACGTATCAAAAGTCTTTATCACCTATGTCTTTCAGGCCAAACCTGCCGCCTTAGCCATGGCAATTCCTCCCGAATATACAGGAGCCTTATTCAAATAAGAGGGCAGTATTAACAAGAAACCACTAGCGACGAATCCGAACGACACGTCCCTGATTGGCCCGAAGCAACTCCTCAGTGCTGATCTTCACCAGCGAGGTTTCGCTTCCACCGCCCGTATAAACCGTATCACGCTCCATGACTTTCGTGTCTATAAGAAATGTCGCTTGATAACCAAAGGAGGGAGTGCCGCCACAGGGATAGCTTGTTTTCTCAAGTATTTCCTCGGGCGCTGCCAGACGTAGCGGCCCCCGTTCCAGAACCTTAGTCGCACGCGAGACACTCACACTATCCTCGCCCTTAACAATCGCATTGATAACCTGCCCTTCTGAATCAATCAGGCAGATATTCTTTACAAGATCTTCAGGGACGGCATTAACCGCCAGAGCGGCTTCCGCCACAGAATGACAGGGTCTATCGAGTATCAGATGCTCGGCCTGGATGTGCTGTTCATGCAGATAGGCGTTGAGCTGTTTTTCGTAACTATTCACGTGGCTACCTCTCTCAAAAAATGCAGTAATGAGGAAAATTTTATACGCTCCAACTGTTCAGGTCAAGTCATTATCCGAAATGAACATGTCCGAAAATCGCCAGACAGGTCTTTCTTTATGGAGTAGGATAGTCAGTGTCAATCAAGTAATCTTCAGAAGCTGGCAGAAGGAGTAACCAATGATAGAACTGCACTATGACGCCCTCGATTCTCCAATTGGAACAATCTTGCTTGTGGTGGAGGATGATTATCTCGTTTCGCTGGATTTCGCGGACTACGAGCAACGCATGATGACCCTTTTACAGCGACGCTACGGGCCTGTCAAGCTGCTACAGGCCAACGATCCATATGGTTTTAGTGGTCGCGTTCGCTCCTACCTGGCAGGCGATTATAGCAGCCTTGATGCTATTCCCGTCAAGACCGGAGGAACGGCCTTTCAGCAGCAGGTCTGGTCGGCCCTGCGCGAGATTCCGGTCGGAACAACCTCAACCTATGGCAAACTGGCCGCACGACTCGGAAAACCAAAAGCCTACCGGGCCGTCGGAGCAGCCAACGCCCTCAATCCCGTTGGGATTGTGCTTCCCTGCCATCGGGTCGTGGGCGCGGATGCGACATTGACCGGCTACGCAGGAGGCCTGGAACGCAAACACTGGCTGCTACAACACGAAGGCTTTGCCTTCCCCCAGCAAAAAGCCGATGGCCGTCAGAAGGC
>DASSXK010000390.1:0-3999 GCA_035703945.1 Ktedonobacteraceae bacterium
ATGCAATTCAGGTGACTATCTGCAACGCTCCCTATTATGGAGCACATATGAAAGTTGCTCCTGATGCTACAATGGACGATGGTCTGCTCGATGTCGTGATCTACAAAAATTTTAGCAAATGGGAATATATCAGACACGCGATTTCAATCAGCCAGGGACGACGCGAATTTCAACCAAAAATCGCTTATCGACGAGCAAAAACCCTGAAGATCACCTCGACTGATCCCCTGGATATTCAAGCGGATGGACTGCCTCACGGGCAAACACCCGCTGACGTCGAAATTGTACCAGGCACCCTTAGTATCCGAGTACCAGAACAGGAAGAGCCAGGCAAGAAATCACAAACATCAAAACTTAAAGATATTCGCGTTCCCGTAAAATAGAAAAGTGAGGGATAGTATTCGTGCCTACTAATTTTATGAATCGCTGGCGTCGTCCAAAACAAGATCGGACTACGGAAGTTACGCCACCAATCCCAAATCCGGTCGACCAGATTGCTAACACAGTTGAGCAGGTAAAACCGGTCGTGAACGAAGCCCAACGCATGGCCGCTGAGAACGCTGTCTCAGGTCGAAAAGCGGTCTCGCGTGGCACGATGTTCCTGGCCTTTTACATCTGGCTACTTTCAGGAGCTGCGATTCTTAGCTGGATTGCACGCCGCACGCAGCTATTCCCAGGCGACGTTACAATCACACATCAGCTTCAAAAGCACCGCTCACCTGTGGTACGCAGATTTATGATCGGTATTTCAGAAATTGGCTTTCCAACACTCTCTACTCCGATCACGATCGGAATCGCAGGGATCTTCTGGGCCTTGCGTTTCCGCCTGGAAGCGCTCTTCATCCTGTTGACCACCACTTCAAATATTCTGAACTGGTTGGTCAAACGCATGATCAAGCGCCCTCGTCCCACACCAGAGCGCGTCAATGTCGTACGCGTACTCAATGAGCCAAGCTTTCCCAGCGGCCACGTGATGCACTACACCAACTTCTACGGACTGATCATTTACCTGCTCACAACCAACTGGCGTTCGGGCTGGTTCCGCGATCTTATGATCACGATCTGTAGTTTGCTGATTGCCTTTATCGGCCCTTCACGCATCTATCTGGGCGCGCACTGGCCCAGCGACGTGATGGCGGGTTATCTCTATGGAGGGTTGTGGTTTGGGGGACTGATGACTCTCTACTTGCGCGTGAAAGCCTGGATTCATCCTCAGGCCGGAAAAACGCCGGAGGCGATGAAACCTTTACAGCAACCTGGCGATGAAGAAGATGTGGCAGAGGGAGCAGCTATTTAAGCCGACCCGCTCTGCCAGTTCATTGGTTTGAAGGACCGTTCTTAGTCAATCCGTCGAAGGTCTGCAAGAGCTGGGGCCGCGATTGATCCCAATTGCGAGCCTCCAGTGCTGACCGAACCAATTCCTTTTTCAATCGTCTGAATGGCATTCGAATTACAGACCGAACCGGGCTGTTGATTGGTGATTTTGCAGATTCCAGCCGTCAGATAGTTCGCCGTGCCGATGATACTTTTCGTGATATCGGAGGTTGGATCTGATAGCTGGCTGCTGATCGTTTTTTGATCAGATGACTGCAAAAGCGTTGGCGAATAACTGGCACCGGACAAAATATACTGGTTGCCAATATCCACAAAAGGAATGCTTCCCGCCGCCGACTGAGAAACATAAGGTGGAGCATTATAGGTCGCGACCAATTTCTCCTGTTCAGCAGTGGGGGCTTGCAGGACTGGCGGCTGTCCACCATTCACAGCCTGACCCTGGGCCTCCAATGGCACAAAATCCACGTATTGGCTGGTAAACGTTGATTTGTAGAAGCTAAAAGTCGGGATCTCGCTTTCAGATGAGTGAATCAGGCTGACATTGCTAAAAGTACCAAAACGACTTAGAGCTGTAATCATCCCCCAACGCTCGGCCGCACAGTATGGACAATATTCGGCACCAGCATAGAAGAACTCTGGCTTCCCGTCAGAACCCTTCAACAAAGGCTGGTTCTTCGTCACATTGAGAGGATTGGTAACTCCGCCCGTTCCAATTGTGTCATACACTGATGGGCTTACACTCGTTACTTGCTTCAACACCTGCGGGTTGCTGGTCAGATTTGTGTCTGCGCTCGTGCCCGTTGTTCCCGAGTTTAGACGTGAAAAGACAATGAACCCGATTACTAAAAGCGCAACCGCGATCAGCACACCAACGATAATTCCAAGCGAATTTGAGCGCCTGCCTCGTTTAGCCCGAATACGCGCCCGACTCTGTTGTTGATTCTGTCGTAATCTCTGCTGCCTCTGCTGTTCGCGGCGACGTGCAGCGGAAGCTTGTTGCTTTGTATTTGCCATTCACCTATGCCTTTTTAAACTGTCATGTTACTACGAGAAATTTTGCTTATTGTAGCATAATCGTTCCTTTTTGGCTTCTCTCTTCTCTGGATTTTAAAATAAATTTACAGATATTTTACGATTATTGTACAGGTTTACTCCTTATAATCAGATAGTTCAGGCCATTGCTGTGTTTCGCTTCATTCAGCAATAATATTGCTGAAATCAACATCTCCCCCAAAAGGCGCTCCAAACTACTTGACAAAGGCAGCAAGATACGATACAATTCCTAACGTTGCATGAACAACATGCCTCGTTCGTCTAGCGGCCTTGGACGCCGCCCTTTCAAGGCGGAGATCACGGGTTCGAATCCCGTACGAGGTATTATTTAGAAAAACAGTTCGCCGCTCAATTTATTTTATGAGCAACGAACTGTTTTTTTATTTCCAAAAATCTCACGCTTCACTTGAGAAGACTTTTCTTTACATTATACCTCTCAGCTATCTCGCATCTGTTGTAAAATAGAAAGAAAGGTGGGGATGCCGCCTGCGGCGGAGAGAGGGAGGGGAGAGAATACTGGGGCACAGCCCGGCCCCAGTCAAGGGGCTTCCGCCCCTTGCAACCCCTTTGCCTGCCTTGTGAGGTTCAGGGATAACCGGGGCATCTTTCTGGTTCCTTACAACCTCTTTGCCTGCCTTGTGAGGTTTGGGGATAATCAAGGGGTCCCTTGCAACCTCTTTGCCGCCCTTGTGAGGTTCGAGGATATTCAGGGGCATTGTTCTGGTTCCTTGCAACCCCATTTCTAAACATTCATTTGAATGTTGACAGCCCATCAGGGTAACGTTTTTGGAGAAGCTGATGATCAGTGTAGAAGAAGCACTTGAACGAATTTTAGCGGATATTTCATCCCTGGCCCCCACTCGCGCCCCGCTTTCCGAAGCAAGCGGGCTAGTATTGGCTGAGGATATTACCGCGCAGGAAGATATTCCACCTTTTGACAATTCCGCGATGGATGGCTTCGCCCTCCTCAGTGCTGATAGTCAGCCAGCATCTGGCCAGCCGCCACGGCTTAAGGTGATTGGCGGGGTAGCTGCCGGGTACGTTTCAGAGCAAACGGTAGAGCCCGGTACCGCGATGCGAATCATGACCGGCGCTCCCGTCCCTCCAGGAGCGGATACCGTCATCCAGATCGAGATGACCAACAACGCAGGTCCTGAAAGTCCCTGGGTTGAGATTCTCGAACCGGTCGTACCAGGCAACAATATCAGACCGGCAGGTGAGGATATTCAACGCGGACAGGTTGTACTCAAACGGGGCACGGTGATTGGTCCCTGGGAGATTGGGGTACTGGCAACAATAGGCATTGCAAGTGTTCCTGTTGTACGTCAACCACGCGTCGCGATCCTGGGAACCGGTGATGAAATCATCGAAGTGGATCAGGCACTCCAACCGGGCAAAATTCGCAATAGCAACAGCTACCTGCTTGAGGCAGCCGTCAGGCAGGCAGGCGCGCTTCCCACACGTCTGGGAGTCGCCCGCGACACCGTTGAAAGTCTGCGTGAAAAGTTCAGCGAGGCCGTCAACTACGATCTGATCCTCACGTCCGGTGGGGTCTCAGTTGGAGACTTTGACCTGGTCAAAGATATTATGGCAGAGCAAGGTCAGATCAAC
>DASSXK010000418.1:0-6883 GCA_035703945.1 Ktedonobacteraceae bacterium
TTTGCTTAGCGTGCGATTCTACGTCCGTAGGTCCAGACGGATAGGGGGATAAAGACAATCAGGATGCCAACGCACCAGACGATCGCCTGGAAGATTACCGAGCCATCCGGGTGATTCAAGAGGAGTCCACGTACGGCATTAACGATCAGCGAGACCGGCTGATGTTCCGCGAATGTGCGAAGCCAGTCGGGCATGCTGCTTGTTGGGACAAACGCGCTGCTGGCAAACGTCAGTGGGAAGAGCCAGATGAAGCCAGCAGACTGTGCTGCCTCAACGCTACTCACAACCATTCCAATTGTAGCTGAGATCCACGAAAAGGAAAAACTGGTCAGCAGAAGGAGTCCTACCGCTGCCAGCAGGGCCAGGAAACTACCATCTGGCCGGAAGCCCACCAGCAGGCCAACCGTCCACATCACAATTACCACAAAGGTATTGCGTACCAGGTCTGAGATAGTTCGTCCTGTTAAAACTGCTGATTTCGCCATTGGTAAAGAGCGGAAGCGATCAATCAGACCCTTCTGAAGATCGGTAGCAAGACCAATACCAGTTGTGGTTGAGCCAAAGATAACGGTCTGAGCAAAGATACCAGCCATCAGGTAATTGACATAGCTGGTTCCGTTCACTACAATCGCGCCTCCAAAGACGTAGCGAAACAGCAGCACAAACATGATCGGTTGAATCGTTGAGAAGATCAGCTCTTCAGGAATGCGTGGGATCTGCATCAACTGACGTTGGGCCAATACCAGGGCGTCAGAGAGAGTCCAGAAGATCTGGGGGCGTATAACAGGCTTGAGAGGCTGGGTTCTTGTTCTTGGAACGTTGATTGAACTCATGAGGCGCTCCTTGCAGTAGAACGTGTAGCTTCCAGTACCGGGAGATCTCCAGTTGTTGTGCCATGGCCGGTTAGCGACAGGAAGACATCATCCAGGGTGGGACGACGCAGGGCCAGATTTTCAAGGGGAATCCGGGCAGCATCGAGCTCGCGTACAACGGTTGTTAGCCGTTGGGCTCCATTTGTGATCGGCACCACCAGTTGGCGCTCATCCGCATTGACCTGGATTTCAGCCTGGCTGAAGGGACGTAAAGCCTCCTGCGCCTCTTCAAGATTTCCACCGCGTGCCACGGTTATCTCAAGCCGTTCACCACCAACCTGGGTTTTTAGTTCATCGGAGGTGCCTCGGGCAATCACGCGTCCCTGGTCGATTACAACAATCTGGTTGGCAAGTTGGTCAGCTTCCTCAAGGTACTGCGTGGTCAGCAAGACCGTTGTGCCGTCGGAAACAAGGTTGCTGATTATATCCCACATCGCGAGACGTCCACGTGGGTCCAGACCTGTGGTGGGCTCATCCAGGAAAAGGACCGGGGGTGAGAGGATTAAGCTGCCAGCCAGATCCAGGCGACGTCGCATGCCGCCGGAATAGGTTTTTACAAGACGTTTACCAGCATCAACCAGATCAAAGCGTTCAATGAGTTCGTTTGCTCGCTGTCGTGCTATCGGTCCGGAGAGATGATAGAGCTTTCCAAACATTACCAGATTTTCAAGGCCGGTCAGGTTTTCATCTACTGCGGCATATTGTCCGGCCAGGCCTATCCGTGAGCGCAGCAGATTGGCGTGCTTGACGACATCGAGTCCAGCAACCTCTGCTCGACCTGCATCTGGTTTTAGCAGCGTTGTAAGGATGCGTACGGCCGTGGTCTTGCCGGCACCATTGGGGCCAAGCAATCCAAGCACAGTTCCTTGCGGAGCGGCAAGGTCGATCCCTGCCAGGGCTTGTGTCTTTCCATAGCTTTTCTTGAGCCCTTCGGCCAGAATCGCCGGTGTATTCGACATAGGATGCTTCTCCTAAACGTATATATCTCAAAGCAGTCGTGTTAAAAGGGTCGTGCCGATAAAATGAACCATGTTCCTTCATATATATATTCTGTATCGCCAGGATAAACCTGGAAGCATATACGTATGACCTGTCATCTTTGTTAGAAGAGATACCTCTTTCTTTGGATGCTGTAGGTCGGACAACAGGGTAGGGGTCGAAAAGATCTGGATGGATCTGGAGGAGGTTCAGAGTATGGGAAGTAGAGGCCTCGGGCAAGACCTCTACCGTTCTGATAGTCATATTGCAAAATGATGCTATGGTTTCAAATCTTGCCGGATTGATCCCTCTTTTTGTCGGGCATGGTTTAAGAGCGGCTGGATTTCTTTCAGTAAGGTTGAAGCTTCGGATTGACAATGCAGTAACGCCAGGTGGGCCGGAGAAATGAAGCCTTCTTTTGCCATGTGTCTTACCAGCGTAAGCAATGGATCAAAGTAGCCTGCACTATTAAGCAGACCGATTGGCTTTGAGTGCAACTTAATCTGAGCCCAGGTAATTATTTCAAACAATTCATCAAATGTGCCGAAGCCGCCGGGTAGAGCGATAAATCCATCCGCGAGATCAGCCATCAATGCTTTGCGTTCATGCATATTTTTTACTTCGTAAAGATGTGTAAGCCCATGGTGAGGTTTTTCGCTTTCAAACAGCCCCTTTGGTAATACCCCGATAACTTCGCCACCTTCCTCAAGAACCGTATTGGCAATTGCCCCCATCATCCCAACACTTGCTCCACCATATACAAGCCCGAATCCACGTGCGACGAGTTCACGTCCCAATTCGCAAGCGGCCTGTTCGTACTCTGGACGAGAGCCCAGACGAGAGCCTGCGAAAACGCAGATTTGTTTCATATTTTATTCCCTTCACCAAAAATCATTCGGCAGAAGCGCCTTACAGGCACATAGTATATCACAGCCCAATATTTCCCAGATAGGCTCTCTGAACGAGGGATAGGTCGGGATGTGAGCCTGAGAAAAGATATCACAAAACAGTGCATAGTTGCTCGCTATTACTCTTATTAAAAGAGATAAAAAAAGATTAAGGAATGAGGAGAGAGATACTGGCGTTATAACACGATCCGGTCGCTTTGGCCCAAAGAACTCTATTTCTGGTATACTCATTTTGGGGAATATAGAGGAGCATAACGTAGTTATGAAATGATTCTACGAAGGAAGAGGAAAACGGGCGAACGAGGACGTCCCAGCATCCCTGGCACGGGATGAGGGGTGGACCGAAAAGAGCTCTTTGTGAAGAGGTACATCAGCACTTCTTCATATAGTATGGCTTAGTCGTTCAGGCCTGATTCTCGGAAAGCTATGTGAATATATTCCGCGATAAAGCGCTTTTCTTCAACGCCATCAATCACCATATTTTCAAGCACTGAAACCATGTTGGGGGCGAATGTATGGATCTCTTCGATGACAGGGCGCTCATTTCTGGATGCGTGAGGATCAACAACAAACTCAAAGAGAGCATCTGTAAGGGCCTTTTCATTTACTTCAATATGAAAAAATTGAGGCATGATAGCCTACCTTTCTTGCTGGCAAATCGTTGTTGGCTCCTCACGAAAATCTGAGAATCCAGCAGTGAGTACTACTTATTATGTAGTATACGTGAAAATAGATCCTTCTGCCAGAGAGTAGGTTATTCATATTTCTTGTATGGGAAAGGTGTGATACGCTTGGAACTGACAGATCTGGCGCTTCATGAGCTCACCAGACTCATCGCACAGCGCAAAATCTCTCCTTTTGAGATAACTTCTGCCTATCTGACAAGGATCGAACACTATGATGAAGCGCTCCATTGCTTTATTACACTTCAAGCAGAATCTGCCTTGCAGGAGGCGCGTGCGGCTGAGGCGCGTCTTATGCGTAAGCGAGTTCTCAAACCTCTTTTTGGCATTCCTCTAACCCTGAAAGATCTTATTGAGACCCGAGGGGTACGTACGACGGCTGGCTCGGCCTTTTTGGCTGATTCGGTCTCTTTTCACGATGCAACGGTAGTTATGAAACTAAAAAGGGCCGGGGCAATCTCACTAGGCAAAACCCAAATGTATGAATGGGCGTTGAGGGCCAGTGGAAAAAATCCTACCTTTGGCGATTGCTATAATCCCTGGAAAGCTGGCTATACCCCCGGAGGTTCCTCCAGTGGCTCCGCTGTCGCGGTCGCCGCCCATTTCTGTGCTGGCTCGCTTGGGACAGATACGGGTGGGTCTATCCGTATTCCTGCTGCTCTGTGTGGTGTGGTTGGTTTAAAACCAACGTACGGAAGGGTCAGTACCCAGGGAGTGCTTCCACTTAGTCGCAGTCTGGATCATGTGGGAGTTCTGGCACGTGAGGTCGCAGATGCGGCGCTGCTGTTTGAGGCGATTGCAGGGTATGATCCGAGTGATCCCTTCTCTCTTAATACGCCTGTGGCTGACTATCGGTATTCTCTGACGACTGGTATTCGAGGCTGGCGGATTGGCTATTGCGCTCGACCGTTTTTAGGGCCGGATGAGGTTGTCGATGTTGAAATTCAGCAGGCTTTTCAGCAGGCACTCCGGGTCTTTGAGGAGCAGGGGATGTTTGTTGAGGAAGTAACGCTCCCCACGGGTCCTGAGATTCGTGAATTGAATGGAACCATCCTGACAGTTGAAGCGGCTGAATATCATTTGGAGCGCCTACAAACACATCCAGAGATATTCAGCCCCGATGTGCGTGCAAGTCTTACTAATGGTTTAAATATTTCTGTCCTGGCGTATGCTCGCGCTCGTCAACTCCAATTGATCATGCGGCAGCAATTTGAAGCATTCTTTCAAGAGTTTGACCTCCTCCTGACTCCTACTACAACTATCCCTGCTTTTCGATATGACGATGTAGAGGCAGGCCGATGCTCGCTGTCAGCCTGTACATCGGCCTGGAACTTTACTGGTTTGCCGGCACTCTCTCTACCATGTGGATTTACGTCCGATGGGCTCCCAATCGGGTTGCAGATTTGTGGGCCAGCCTGGGCGGAAACGGCCTTGTTACGTGCTGGCTATCTGTATGAACAGGCCACGACCTGGCATATGCGTGCACCGTCCCTTCAGGCCAGAGAGAGAAATACATTGGCCAGAGAAAGTATGTAGCTTTTTGGCCATGATGTACGTAGAATAAGGAGTAAGAAAGCAATTCTTGCAATTCTCTAGCTATTTCAGGGCCATTTGCAACGATGCGGTCGTGCTTCCCGAAGTGAATGGCTTCCACTATATGCGTATTTTGATCTCTTAAACCCGAATTTAGATCTCCTGTATAGCATATTTGGGTGAAAACTGTGGTGTTTATCTAAACAATATTGTTAAATATACTGAGTGAAAACCAATCCTTACTCATCCCATTATGAATCCTTTTATGAGAGGAAAATAGCAATGCTTCTCGATAAGAAAGCAGATATGTCAATTAACAAGTCTCCATCACCTCTAAAGAGGTTAGTAGACTTCATCTTTTCCGATGCAATGCGGCCTATACGGTTTCTTTTCATTGGTGGTATGGTAGCAATTGTTCAACTTATCGTGCTTGGCTTGCTGCTTCGTACTCATATGAATTCATACCTCGCGAATGCGATTGCATTTTTGTTCTCGGCACAGCTCAATTTTATCCTGAACTCTATCTTTACCTGGCAGGGGTCTATGAATACCGCGAACCCTCGCAGCGATCTATTGAAGCGTTGGGTAGCTTTTCATGGTACGATTGCTTTTACTGGTATCTTAAATCTACTGGTATTCACCGTCATACACTTTGCCTTTCCGCATTTGCTCACATTGGTAGCATCAGCGGCCGGTATTCTTGTGGCGGCTGTGGTGAACTTCTTCGGCATGGATAAACTTGTGTTTCGTCCCGATCCAAAAAGCAAGATTTTGCCCAAATCTGGGCTTACAGAGCCTACGAGAGAGGCATAAAAAAAGGAGTGTCACGCTGATGACGACTTTACCCGCTGACAGCCGCCAATCGGCACGCAACAGGCAAGAGATGTCGGAGATGGCCAGTGAGCAGTCACCTGTTCCGATGTATTCGGTTGTTGCTCCTGTCTATAACGAAGAAGAGACTGTCCGCGCTTTTTATGAGCGCGTCACACAGGTCATGAGCAGTACCGGCGAAAGCTATGAACTTGTGCTGGTGAATGATGGGAGTCGCGATCGTTCTTTTGAGATCCTGTCCGCGATACATCAGGAAGATCCACGTGTTCGTGTGATTGATTTCTCGCGCAACTTTGGACACCAGATGGCTATTTCTGCCGGTTTGGATTATGCCCGAGGACAGGCGGTTGCGGTTATCGATTCTGATCTTCAAGATCCACCTGAAGTCATTCTTGAAATGATTGCCAAGTGGAAAGCTGGCGGTGAAGTGATCTATGCACGCCGTGCTACACGTAAAGGAGAGACTCCTTTCAAGATTGTGACGGCGGCAGTTTTCTACCGTTTGATTGAGCGTATCACTTCCGTGAAAATACCGCGTGATACCGGCGATTTCCGCTTGATGGATCGCCAGGTTGTGAATGCGCTTATAAGGATGCGCGAGCAGCATCGCTTTATGCGGGGACTCTCAGCCTGGGTTGGCTATCGCCAGGAAGAGGTCTTGTACGAGCGGCACGAACGTTATGCCGGTACGACCAAATATCCGTTCATGAAGATGTTACGCTTCTCTACGGATGCAATCACTAGCTTCAGCTATATTCCTTTGCAGATTGCGACAACGCTGGGTTTCATCCTTGCTTGTTTGAGCCTGATCAGCATTATCTTAGCCATCATTTTGCGTATCTTTGTTGGAGCGATTGTTGGTCAAGCCACAACCTTGATTCTGGTCCTATTTATGGGTGGTATTCAACTTATTTTCCTTGGTGTCATTGGTGAGTACCTGGGACGTATTTATGACGAGGTCCGCGCTCGTCCTCTTTATCTCGTAAGAAAAGTCCTGGAGTAGTAATCAGGTTTCTTCTTGTAAAATGGAGCAGGCGTACTCAATAAAGCCAGTATGTCTGCTCCATTGCTTTTTTCT
>DASSXK010000494.1:0-2218 GCA_035703945.1 Ktedonobacteraceae bacterium
GCGTCCTTATGGAACAAGCTGAGCGCTTTCAGGAAGAGTTGGGAGCAACATTTGGCTGGTCCCTTGAACTAAATCACGATTATGCCTGCGTTGTGCGTGGTGGTGGTATCTCGATCGGGTCCGGTGCGACCATCAGTTTCAATGGTGCTTTTGACCAGATATTACTCCTGCTCTGCGGAAAATTTCGCGAACAGGTAGACAATAAATACTGGACCCCCGATTCCTATGGATGTATTGCCGTGACACAATGGCAGGTCTTACCCCTTCTCAGCGACCTGCGCCAACGGTACGGGGCCCACTGGGGAGCAACGGTGCAAACGATCAGCGCGGAGAAATTGTTGGAGGAGGTCTATCAACGTATGCGGCAAACGGGCCTCTTGCGCGGCCCTGATCGGGATGGTAATCTCCTGATACTCCCGACAGCAGCGCGCTATAGCGTCAGTTATAAAACATTTCAGGAAGCGGGCGAAGTACCAACAACACGAAGCCGAGAACGAAAAAGACGAAGTCCACTGAAGAATCAACAAGCGCAGTTTGATTGGTCTGTTCCCCCGATGGAAGAGGAGTAGAAGATCGCTATGACCTATCGCCTGGAAAAACCAACCCTCTTAGATGAAACAGGAGCGACTTCAGCGCAGAGGCTGGCCGTGCGTTTGCAGCAGGTAGAAGGAGGACCGGTAGGCTATCGTCTAAGACGGATTATTCTGACCAACTTCTGGCTTTACGATCATCAGGTGTTTGAGATTCCTCATGGTCGCCTGTTTCTGGCTGGCGATAATGGATCGGGGAAATCAACGGTTCTGACGGCGGCGATTACCCTCGCTCTGGATGGTGATCATCGTCCAGAGCGCATCGATACGTTTGGGAAACGCGAGAAAAAGATCGACTACTATATCCTTGGAGGTGAATCGAATACGCCCTTTCATCGGGATCTACGCACCAGCTATATTGCTTTAGAGTTTGAATGGTGCGGGATGGAGGAGCCACCCTTCGCCTCTGAACTTCGGGCTCTCTGGGAAAAAGGCGAGCTGGAAAAGGCCCGCTTTCTGACGATTGGTGTGGGCTTTGCGGGCAATAAAAATAATGTGAAACCAATTACAGATACCTTCTTTCTAATTACCGATGGTTCACGTTTAGAGAAGGATCTTTCGACACTGGTGAATATTCCCAACGAACAGAATCGCCGCCCGTATGATCTGAAAACCTTCAAGAAGATAATCAGCGAGCATGGCTTGGTCTATGACAGGCAATCGGACTATGCGCAAAAAGTTGCACAGTATCTTTTCAATTTTCAAAAACCGGAAGACCTGGCTCGCCTCACCAGGCAATTGCTCTACCTGCGCCAACCCAATTTGAATAGTGTGCTCTCGCTGGAAAAGGTTCGTTCTTACCTTGATGAATCGCTTCCAGATCTGCCAATGACATTAATCGAGCGGGCAGCCGAGATGCTGGATAAAATGGAAGAGCTGAAGGGCGCGGCCGCTAAACGAAAATCAGCCTATGATGCCGCTGAAAAGCTGCACCGGGCGCAAAAAATTGCAGCGATGGCCCAGGCGCGCCTCTGCGCCTGTGAATCGCTGCATACCTATGCCCTGCTTGAAAGCAAGCGTAAAGAAGTGCAACGCCTGGAACGCAGCATTAAAAAGAGTGAGCACGACCTGGAAAACTTTCAAGCCCGCGTGAATTCGCTCGAAACCGAAGAGCAGGCGCTGAAAGGGCAGATCAGCGCGCTAGAGAATAGTGAGGGCTTACAAACAGCCCAACGCCTCACTGAAGCCAGGATGGAGATGCAAGAGGCCGAAGAGACGCTCGCGCGCAGCCAAAGCGCTCTTCAGACAGCCACAGATCGACGCAAGCAGACAGAGGCAGAAAAGGAAAATCTCAGCGAGCTTTTCCAGACACGTCAGAAAGTCGCTCTCCAGCAAATGCGGGAGATGCAAGCCAGCGCGAACACTGAGGCCCATTGGTCTATCGCTTCAGATCAACTTTTGGCAGCGATGGAACGAGTAAATGCGCTCACGCTTGAGGCCTCTCAGCTCGATATTCCTGATACCCTCTCCTCATTAGGTGACTATGCCATCGCCGAACAATTGGCCTGGCTCAAACGCTTAAAGGAACTACATTCAGAACTTGAACGGGTGACGTCCAGCTTACAGATGGCCCGCCAGCAAGAGCAGCAAACCTACAATAAAGTTGATGATTTGACCAGAGGATTCGA
>DASSXK010000656.1:0-2119 GCA_035703945.1 Ktedonobacteraceae bacterium
TAAATAATACTACCTTCCAAACAGGCAATATCCTCGATCCTCTACCATTCGATGACCACTCATTTGACCTCGTCAATATTCGCTTTATCGAAGGCTTTGTCTCCAAATCAAAATGGCCCCCACTCATTGACGAATGCGTTAGAATTACGCGCCCTGGTGGTATCATTCGAATTACAGAGGCAGATAATTACGGTGTAACAAACAGCCCGGCATATCAAAAGATAACTAATTTTGTCTTGCAAGGGCAGCATCGGTTGGGCAATGCATTTTCTGCTGATGGACACTCAAGCGGTCTAATTCCTGCCTGCGGAAGCTTTCTCATAAAAGCGGGCTGTACTGAGATTGCTAGAAAAGCACACATCCTGGATTTCTCAACCCCAATGCCCCTTCATGATAACTATACGAAAGATGTCGTGATCGCTTTCAGACTGGGCGCAAAAGTGATGTCGAAATTGGCGGATCTTTCCGAAGAGGAATGGATAAAACTGGTGGATCAAATGGAAATAGAAATGATTAGTGAAGATTTCTGTGGAGTCTTGATCTATGTAACCACCTGGGGCAAAGTGCCCGCCAAACCAGAACAGACCGATCAGCAAACAACAAACGCTTAAATCACTCTATTCACAATTGGAAGTAGATTATCCACAGCCATTGTGAACGAATAATCTACTTCCAGGACTGTATCCTTACTGACGTGTAATTGCTGACCTACCGCCGCGCAAGACATACTTTTGGATTTTGCCAGTCGCCGTCTTTGGCAGGTCTTTCACAAAGTGGAAGACCTTCGGCACCTTAAAGTGTGCCATGTTAGCGCGAGCAAAAGTGCGCAACTCCTCATCCGTCGAAGTCTGATCGGGCTTGAGCACCACAAAGGCATGCGGCGACTCACCCCACTTCTCATCCGGAAGACCTACAACGGCTACCTCCATTACGGCGGGATGACGCAGCATAATACCCTCAACCTCAACCGTCGAGATGTTCTCGCCACCGCTGATCACTACATCCTTTAAGCGATCGCGAATCTCAACGTAGCCATCGGGATGGACAACCGCCGCATCGCCGGTATGAAACCAGCCCCCCAAAAAGGCCCGCTCCGTCGCCTCTGGATCGTTATAGTAACCCTGCATCACAACATTTCCGCGTGCCACGATCTCGCCAAGCGATTGACCATCGTGGGGAACCTCCTGCATCTGCTCATCAACAACCAGCAGTTCACCCGATGTAATCAACTCCACTCCCTGGCGAGCTTTAATCACAGCGCGCTCCTCAGGCGAAAGCGCCGCATGCTCCAGGCGTGGCTCGCAGATCGTAATAAACGGGGCCGTCTCCGTCAAACCATAGACCTGCGTGACTTCCCAACCCAGGTCGCCCTCAATGCGCTGAATCGTAGCCGCAGCAGGTGGAGCGCCAGCCGTTACCACACGCACCCTCGTCCTGCTGGGGTCCGCAGCCATAGAAGATGTCAGGATCTGCTTGACATCTTCGGGCGCGTTAGCAATCCCAATCAAGACCGTCGGGGCTGCACACAGGAAGGTGGCGGACTCGCGATCGATCCGTGTATAGATGGACAAAGGATCGACTTTACGCAGACAAATATGGGTCGCCCCCACCGCTGTCACCGTATATACAAACGTCCATCCATTCGCATGAAACATTGGCAACGTCCAAAGGTAGCGATCTTCAGGCGTCATATGAATATGAACCAGCGTGCCGATTGAATTGATATAGGCATTGCGATGCGTAATCATCACACCTTTGGGGCGCGAAGTCGTCCCGCTGGTATAGTTGATCGCCAGCAGGTCGCGCTCATCGATCTCGGCTCGTTTAAATAAGGCCGGTGCATCATTCAACAGCGTTTCATAATCTAACCAGCCCTTTTCGCGAAGGGCATCAGTCAACCCCTCAAGCGCAACCACTCGCTCAACACCGGGAAGATTTTGTCGAATACGCTCAACATCCTCAAGATAATCGCTGTGAACGCAGACAAGCTTAGCACCACTATGGTCAATAATATAGGTAAAATCTTCTGCCGTCAGGCGGTAATTAATCGGCACGAGGACCGCACCAATCTGTGGCACCGCATAAAATGATTCGAGAAGGGAGTGGGTATTAGGAGCAA
>DASSXK010000148.1:0-3988 GCA_035703945.1 Ktedonobacteraceae bacterium
CGGTGTCCTCTGTGTCGCAACTATCAATTTTGCCTTTATACTGAACCTTGTTACCGCGCCCCACAACATTTTGACAACCAACGGCATCCTCACCTATGACCTGCTCGTTTTCTCAGAGCTTATCGCCGTCTCCGTTCTTCCACCTGTCAGTGTCTTTGCCGTTGCAGCTATCAACAGTATCTGTATTGTCGCTGACATGGTTTTGCAACCACATTCACCTGAGCTTGAACGCCTGATTACAAGTTCGACCTACACCTTACTCGTCCGACCACTCGCCTTGCAGGTAATGGTCGCGGTTGTGACATTTCTCTGGGTAAGCAGCGCAATGCGAGCATTGGAGCGTGCCGATCGCGCCGAGGAAATCGCTCGCCTCCAGCGCACGATCGCTGACCAGAAGCAGGAGTTGGAATTCGGCATTCAGCAAATCCAGATGACGCTCGTGACGGCGGCTAACGGCAATTTCTCTATTCGTACACCACTGGCACAGGAAAATGTGCTTTGGCAGGTCGCGGGCTCGCTCAATACACTACTGGCTCGTCTGCAACGCTCGAACCAGTCAGAGCAGGAGCTGCAACGTATCCAGGCGGAAGTTGTGCAACTGGTAAACATCGTCCGGGAAGCGCAGGCCTGGCGCAAACCAATTCGCGTCACCCCCACCGGTACGAAGTTAGATCCTCTCTTGAAAGAGTTGATCGGCCGCTACATTGTCGGTTCTTCAAGTTCTGGGGACTGATAGGGATGCGGAAATAGATCTAACGCAAATACTATTCTCTATATAAATATCCGCATGTAACTTTCTGTAAGTGATAGAATAAAGAGGAGGACGGGAACGTTCCTCATACAGAACAAAAAGTTGCGGGGAAATTGCGTCTTTGAAAAGATGCATCAATCTCGCTTACAGGAGATTTCATGACGACCAGTCCTAACAATTTCAATCAATCGATTATCGAAGAGTTCCGCACAAATGGCGGCAAGGTTGGCGGCCCCTTTGAAGGCGGCGCTTTGCTCTTGCTCAACACCATCGGCGCTAAAAGTAAACAACCTCGCACGATACCTCTGGCATATGTGCCCGATGGCGACCGCTTCCTTATTGCCGCCTCTAAAGCAGGCGCACCCACTAATCCAGATTGGTATTACAATCTGGTCGCCAATCCTGAAGTATCCGTTGAGGTCGGCCAGGAACGCTTCCCGGCTCGTGCAATCGTTGCCGATGCTGCTGAACGCGACCATCTCTATAACAAAATAGTAGCAACCAACCCTGGCTTTGGTGAGTACCAGAAGAAAACCACGCGCAAGATTCCAGTTGTGATCCTGGAACGCATCGCCTAAAAAACGATCCAATTTTCACATTCTATTACTCAGGTTTGAGTATAAAATAAACGCGGTTTTCCTGTTTTTATGCAAACAGGAAAACCGCGTTCACAGTATTTTCCACCAAGTAGCAGTTATGCGGGAAGATCTGTACTTTTCAGATGAATAACCTCATCACCCAGGTGGACAGTCGCATCCCAGTCAACGGCGATCGCACCTTTAACGCTTTGATGCGCGGGACATCCTTCGGGATGGACCTTGAGGGCGCGTTCTGTCGCTTCACGTGACTCAGGTGGAACGGTCAGATCGTAGTGAAGGGTGATTGTTTCAATGCGGATAGTTTTGCCAAAGCCGACAATCCGGCCATCAACGGTAGCTGTATACTGATTGCGATCAAAAGGAATCTTGCGCCCTGACAGGGCACCGGCAAGTGTGCCGTACATTCAGCCCGCGACGGCGGCAACAATATGGTCCAGGGTCGAGGCAACCGGGGGACCCTCTTTAGCTCCATAATATTCTCGCAACTTCCCCTGCACGCCATAAACCACCGGCTCCGACACATCGCCGAGCTGGGCATTGCGATACCCATCCTTATACTTCAGAGAAGCATGGGATATGTACTCAAATGGTTCAGCCATTAAGAAAACTCTCCTTCTCAATTAAAGCTACCAGGCAACACGGCTGTTGCTTCCCATACTGTACCACATATAAAATATGCCAGAACTTCTAACGCAGAATATATACCCGAAACAAGCAATAAAAGAGCCGCCATCAGCGAAAATAAACCTGCACCGATGACGACTCCGATTGAGTAAAAACCAATCACACGCGCAGAAAATCATTGACAGCCTGCATAAAAGCTTCAAATTTACTGCGATGAATATTATGACTGGCCCCATCGATCTGGACGGCCTGACTCGGGGCGTGCATATAGGTTTGAGCCTCTTCCCAGGAAGCGCCCTTCAGGGTCGACCCTCCAGCGGGATCAGCTCGCAGCAGCAAGGTTGGAGAGGTCAGGTTAGCAAGCAGAGGGAGCAGATTGCCAACGTAGAAGCCCTGTTCAAATACACTGATAACGGCCTCACGGCTGACCTTGTTCAAGGCATCAAGTTTGCCATCAATATCAGCTTTGGTCCAGCCGGGGCTATTCACAAGGAGTTCAGCCCGGACCTCTGCGGCAGGGCGACCAATATCTTTTGTATAATCCATTGCCCGTTCAACGGGATTACCTCCGCTAAAATTGTGGGCAGGATCTTCAAGGATAATTTTAGAGAAGGCAGGGGCAACGACTTCAGAACCAGCGCCGCTAGCCAGCACAAGCGCGGTCGCTCCACCCCAGGAGTGACCAATCAGAAGGGACCGTTCCAGGTGAAAAGCCGCAATAAATTCAGCGGCATCATCGGCGGTCCGACGAAGACTATACTCACCGGCGGGTGCTTTGGGACTATCACCATGTCCACGCATATCCAACGCAAAGACCCGGTAGCGATCCGCCAGAGCGGGTCCGACACGCACCCAGCTCAGGGCCGAACTGGTGATTCCATGCAGCAGTAGGGCAGTGGGCAGGTCTTGCTGCTCTGCTCCCCAGCTAAGATAGTGGAAACGTCCTCCAGAAAGCTCTACCATGTTTGACTGAACAACTGAACCGAGATCGTCTAACATAAAATTCTCCCTTATACCAGTACCATCAAAATCAAACACCTATCATCAGGCAGCCAGCAGTCAGGTCCAGTGCCTTTACTGGTATCACATGGGCGCTTCCTTGCAATCTGTAATACCTGAAATACTCCCTTTGCAGTATAAACAAACACATAACAAAGCTAGAAATAGAGAGAACATTTCTATCTACATATTATAGTATAAAACTCTTCTTCACAAGTGAAAGGTAGTTCTTTTACGTGTAATGCTGCAATACATCTCTCTATCTGATAATATCACAATAACGAGTTATGTTAGAAGCTTGCGGGCAAGCATATGAAAAATATGCCAGTATTTTGGCGTCCCCTCGGCAGTCAGGCCATCGTGAGCCTCTTCTTCAAATTCGAGGATTTCCAGTGCTGCCAGTTGTTCCAGAGCCTCCTCACGAGTGAAAAACGTCATCTGGCTTCCAACTGTATTCCAGCTATCCTGGGCACCAAAGAACTGTCCAACAAAGATGCCCCCTGGCTTGAGAGCATCCTTCAGTCGAGTAAAGACGGCCCCAAACTGATCAGACTTGATAAATGGCAGAGCATAGTGAGCGTTGATGAGATCATAGCGAGCAAAGGTAAAATCCTCAAACGAGGACTGCACACGCTCAATCTTTTCACGAGGAATGTCCGCAAGACTCTCCAGCGCCGCAGCCTCTCGATCAACGGCTGTAACATGGAAACCTTGCGCAATCAGGTAGCGGGTATCGGAACGAATACCACACCCCAGATCCAGTGCCTCACCCGTTCGCCCAAGCTGCTCAATCGCTTCGAGCAGACGGACATGAGGAGGCTGATCTTTTGTTAGCCTGTAGAAGTTATTCCAATCGCGATCTAACATTTTTACACCTCAGTCTACAGTTTTAACTTATTCTAGAGTTTTAGAAGAAAATTCTCTTGTGGCAAGTTGTAAACATGATTGACCTCGTTATTCTTGCCAGGCTCAACTTATACAGCCCGTTTGCTAAAGATAGTATACATTCGTTGTC
>DASSXK010000754.1:0-19797 GCA_035703945.1 Ktedonobacteraceae bacterium
TAATGGACATTATATATGCCTCCTTCTGTCAGAGGTAACAGAACCTTTATAATTTCGGCTTCAAGTATTTGAGCTCCCGCTCCTCCCCTCGAACCCTGTCAGGATCGCTGGCGAGAGAAGCGGGGGGCTTTTGCTACTCAGACCAGAAAATTAACCAAGGAACTGGATCAAGAAGGCGATCAGCAGAGCGTAGATCGCGATAGCCTCTGCAAACACCAGACCCAGCAGCATGTTTGTACGAAGCAGGGGCTCTGCCTCAGGGTTGCGGCCGATCGCGTTGAGGGCGCCGTTAGCAACCATACCAATACCAATGCCAGGGCCAAGAGCACCAAGACCAATTGCGAGAGCTTCTGCGAGTTGTTTAAGGTTCATGATTAAATATCCTCCTTAAGGACGGGTGTATGAAAAGTTCTTGTTTTTGATTTATGCAATCGCAGTCTCAAAATACCTGCGAGTAGCAATTACAGTAAAAGACCCACAAAGGGCGGAAAAAGCGACACTAGTGTGTTGCAACCGCTTCTCTGCGAGCTTCAGCAACTTCGGTTTCCTCTCTGGCATCATGTTCAGACTCGGTGTGATCATCGTGACTCACAGAGCCAACCTGCATAAAGACCAGGCTAAGAAGCGCGAAGACAAAGGCCTGAATGAAGGCGACGAAAAGTTCCAAGGGAATGAAGATGATATTGGCTAATGCTGGAACCAGGAAAGCAAATACCGCAAGCAAAATGCTACCGGCAAAAATATTGCCGAAAAGACGTACGGAGAACGAGATCAGGCGTGCAATTTCACTAATGATCTCGACCAATCCAATCGCCAGGTCAATAAAGCCCAGGCCTGAGAATTTGCCGTCTTTGATAAAGCCTTTGAAGTTGATGTATTTGCTGAGCTGCCCACCAGCGCCAAGATAGATAAAACCGAATACCTGTGTTACAACAACCGAGACCAGAGCCAGTGACAATGTCACATTGAGGTCGGTTGTTGGTGGCCGGAGCCAGGGCACAACTGCGTTCGAGGTGTTGCCGTAAAGCAGAAAACCAAGAAATGGTTGTGTCGCACCATGAACAGCGAGCTTGTCAGCTCTGATGCTGCCGAGGGTATCAACTCCGGGTAGAACGTCGAGCAGGTTTGCAAACAGGACGAAGATAAAGAATGTTGCGATAAGGGGAAAGAAGCGGCGTCCTTTTTCTTTACCAGCCACACTGTCTACCAGACCCATAAGCAATTCAATGGACCACTCGACAAAGTTTTGTATGCCCGAGGGGATCATGTCCCGTTTGCGGGTGCCAAAAAAGAGCACGGTGATGATGGCCAGGATGCAAATCCATGTGCATATCAACGTGTTTGTGATCCCAAAAGGCCCTATGTGAAAGAGCACTTCTGGTGTCAAGCTTATCTCAGGAAGTTTCCAGAGCACTTGGCATCCTCCCTAATTATTGGGTGCTGCGGCTCCGGGGCAGATGGGGTTTCCGCTTATTCTATTTATGTAGAGAGTACATCTTTAAATAAACGGTAGGTTCCAAATATTCCCACGATCAGGCCAAGCAGCAGCCCGATAAGTACTAACAAATGTCCAGTATGTATCAGACCGTCGAGATAACCACCCGCGAGCGCGCCTAAGACCGGCGGCACTCCAACAGTGACGCCCATGACGCCAACAAAAGCAAGAGGACCCCAACTAGAGGATGGTCGCTTATTGTCCATCTTATCTGTCCCATCTGCTGTCTCTGATATTATACCAGTCCAGAGTATAGCACACGGGCAAGATTGAATGCAAGAACAGCGGTCCGTAGTTTTACTGACACATTTTATATCAAGTTGCGTCGCCCCGCGAGGCTTGCCGCCTGAGTCCTGTTCTCAGCATGAAGCTTGCCGAGGATGTTTGAAACATGGTTTTTCACTGTTCCCTCGGCAAGCACAAGCACATCGGCGATCTCGCGATTATACTGGCTCCTCCAGCAAGCAATTTTAATACTTCTATTTAGCGAGTGCTGAGCTCTTCTTGGGTGCCTGGACCAGATGCGCGGCCTTTTTGTCCCATGTCCATCAGGAGGCGGTTGGCAACTTTTAGTTGGATGAAAGGTTCGCCTGCGTTTACTTTACGAATGGTGGAAGCGAGTTCGTCCACTGGGACATCAGCCCATTGTCCCTGCTTTGATTGCCTCGAAGACGTAGTCTTCGTAATCAAAAATGGTTAGGATGATGTCAGGGCCGGTCCCTTGCTCTTTAAGTATCGCGCCAGCGCTTTTCATTCCAGGGAGTAATATCTATGATTGTTGCTGTATTGTCAATATCTATTATTGGGATAGTAGGTTGCTGATACGATGTTCATTTGCCACTCTGTACTTTCATTGCGGAGGAAAGGGTCAGGCCAAGTGCGCTCAGGCCGGCCATACCGGTGATGCACATCAGCAGGGCGGCCCAGGGATGTGAAAAGACGAACATCGCCGTTACCTTGTCCGCTGGAAGATGCAGCAGGCCGCTAAAGATCAGAAGCCCAATTGCTTCGTTGCTTCCGACCTGTCCTGGAGGGGTTGGCAGGATGTAAAACATGTTATAGACCGTGTACCCGAAAATGGCGGTCCCAAAGGAGAGCGGGAAACCAATCGTCCAGAATGCCAACATTGCAAAAAGCCCATCAAAAATCACTGCGATGCAAGTGAGCAGCACTGCTGGAATAAAGATGCGGGGTTGGCTGGCTCCTAGAAGCAGGGAATCCACAAAACTTGTCGCGAAGCTTTCGATTTTGTGCCCCATGGGTAGTATGCGTGTAATTCGTTGTAGCAGGCTGATTGCGGCTGTACGTTTCAAGGCTGCCAGTGCCACAAAAAAGATCAACCCGATGAGTAGACTACCAACTGCGCCAAGCACCAGCCAGAGTTTAATATCCATAGTGATTCCCAGGAATGGCACGACGGCCATAATGAACAGGGCAGGCATCAGGTCCAGGGCTTTGTCTATAGCAACGGTGGGGAGGGAGCGGCTGACGGGAATATTCGCAATACGTTTGAGCATCAGGCTTTTGGCAACCTCGCCCCCACGAATCGGCAGCAAAAAATTGAGGAAGATGCCGACCAGGAAAAGTTGGATGGCTTTTGCTGTGCTGACCTGTCCAATTGGATTCAGAAAGAGTTTCCAGCGCAGGCCACGAATGCTGAAGGCCAGCAAAAAGGCCACGCCTGATAGGAGGGCCAACAGGATGCCTTTTGGAGTCGTCAGATTTTGTCTTAATATCTGAAATGTTGCCGGGAGATTTACAAAGTGCGCAACCAGAAAGAGTAACGCGACACCTGTGCCTAATCCCAGGACGATTTTAGCCGTTGGTGAATTCAAGGCTGCTCGCCATGCTGGTTGTCGTTTTTCAGGGAGCGCGGGCTGTGTTTGCTGTACAAGCTGGAGGGTGTGCGCCAGTTGCAGGTGTTTTTCTGGCATGTGACGAATTGCTTGCAGTGGACCTGTTTGCCTCATTCCGATGGGCCTGGGGGCTTCAGGAAACGGTTGTTGTTGCAGATAGTCGGTGGGCTGAGGGACGATATGGGAGGCGACATTCTCGAATTTATTGTTTTCCTGGATTTGAAAATCCTGGGATTCATAAAAGCCTTCGCGTACATGATCTGGCGTCTTCATGTATGGCATAAAGGGCATAAACTGCTCGCGGATAGACTGCATATCGGTCGCATCGAGAATTAAATGCTCTTTTTCGCCAGTCTGATTTGCTGGATTTTTGTCTTCTTTATCTGCTTGTTGTTTCTGATTTGGTCCCTGGCCGTCGTATTGCTTTTGGGCGGCTTTACGAATAGTTTTATCTAGTCCAATCAGCCGAGTCGGATGGAGCTGAATGAATTGTTTCTTTTGCTCTTGTGTCATGTATACCTCAATAAAAAAATCTTTTACAATTGATGTGTTAGCGGGTCCCCTCTAACGTTGAGGGGAAGGCGTGAGCAATACATTTTGATCCCTAACTCACCGGGCTATCCGCCGCTGGATTCCCCATCAGAATTACAGGTAGTGGTTTTGCATATACCAGTAAGCTATTCACTTCGCTGACTGAACGCGCTTGAGAAGTCAGTAGCATCTTTGCTAGCATCACTTTAGTTGGGAGGCTTCCAAAGTTGCTGACTTGAAAAGCGTTCAGTAGGCGCGAGAGCGCCGTTGCGAAGTGTTTTGTAATAGTTCGCCGTGCGTTTGAGTCCTTCGTCTAACTCGATGACAGGCTCGTAGCCAAGTTCGGCGCTGGCGCGGCTGATATCATAGATGCGACTACTGGTTAGAAATGCGACGCGACTGCGGGTCAAAGGAAGCTTTTCTTTGTCCACTCCTGGGATTAAATCAAAAATGTCCGCTGCCAGATTGGCAAGCCAGAGGGGGATACTCCCTGTCGGAAGGTGTTTTCCCTGGGCTTCTGCGATTCCTCGCGCAAGGTGTTGGAAGGACACAGGGTGAGAGCCAGCGATATTGTAGCTGCGTCCAATGGCTTCTGGACGGGTCGCACAGAGCCGAAAAGCCGCAATCATATCATCGATGTAGACCGGGTGCAGGTAGCTTCGTCCGCCGCCAATTACCCGGAACAGGTCCTTTTGTATAGATTTGAAGAGACCTGACAGGTGCAAATCTCCAGGTCCATAAACCAGCCCCGGACGTATGATACTGACCGGGAGTGCATTCTCTTGCCAGGCTTTCAAGGCCAGTCGTTCGCCTTCAAGTTTGGTTGCCTCATAAGGATTAGTCGGGGCTATCGGGCCGTCTTCGGCGGTTGGTTTTGTGCCCGTGACTCCGTGGACGCCCGTTGTACTACAATGCACAAACCGTTGCAGATGTGTTTCTCCTGCGCAGGCCGCCAGCATGGCACGTGTGCCTTCAACATGGGTTTGATAATAGAGTTCGGCTGGCGTACTGGGATGGTAAAGCCGCCCGGCCAGATGGTAGACTATCTCTGCTCCCGCGACTAATTGTCGGAGTTTTTCCTTCTGATGAATCTCGCCCTGTACAATTTCTACAGATTCGCCAAACTGCGCTTGTGCCTTATGAGCGTCACGTGCCAGAATACGGACCGCTTGCTTTTGTTGCAGCAGGTCGTTGACCAGGGCCGTGCCAAGAAAACCTGTGGCACCAGTAACTGCAATTGTCATGGAGTTATGACCTCGCTCCCGAATAGCCTTTGACACTGATGGCCTTTTCTGGGCAGGCTTCATAGCAGAGCAGACAGCGTTGACAGGCTCCGTAATCCACTTTCAGCGTCTTCAGGTTAATGACATTTGGCAAAGGACAGGCTTCAACACAGATGCCACAGCGTGTACAGTTGGCCTCTTTGATTTGTGGCCTTGTCCCTACCAGTCCTGTGCTATAGAGGCTGGTACAGAGGTGTTTCCCACGTTTTGAGAGCATTGTGTAGGGATAGTCGAGCGGGTACATCAGCCAGAAGATGAAACGATACAGTGCTTTTTGCTCTGGTAAGCGGAATTTCTTGATGATGCCGACCTCATCTCCAACCTGAAGCCAGTCAGGTTTGCCGATTTGCTCCAGTGCTAGTTTGAGGTGAGGAATATCCTGGGGATTGACCCCTACCATCTGGCAGCAGGCAATATCTAGCGCAAGGCTATTCCGGCCCGCAACCAATACCTGTAGATTCGCTTTATCGCCATAGAGTGGTCCCTCACCATCCTGACCGACGCTTCCATCCACAATTGTCAGGTCTGGGTGCAGGCCGAGATTCATATCAACAATGCTCTGGTCTATTCCGAAGGTGTGCATTGAGCGGCGATCGGGTCGGGGAAGAATCCCCATCAAGTTTTTCATGCTCAACGTCATGCCTGAGACAACGTGGGTTTTGAGCACCGGCAGGTTGATCAGGCGGGCCTCTTTAAGCAAGCGGGGAGCATGAAAACGGCGTAGCTTTTTCGCGCCTGCTGGTTGAAGCTCAAACCAGCTTGCGGCCCCTCCCTCTGGATCAATGCGCAGGATGCGGATCTGGTTTTCTTCACAAAACTCTTTGACGCCCAGGATAGTATAGGTCGCGTCGCGATCAAATTCAGTTCCCGGAGTCTCACACAGGATCGGTTCTGCTCCGCAAGCGCGAACTTCTTCCGCGACTGCCTTCATCAGAGCAAAGCTGGTGGTTGAACCGGTTTCGGCGTTTCGGCCGGCCACAAAATTCGGCTTTAAGATTGCATATTTTGCGCCGCGAATGACCTCTTCCATTCCCCCCAGTTGTGCAATAACCCGGTGTGCGGCCTGTTCGATACCATCAAATGTTCGTGAAACCGCAATCGTTTCGGCCCTGGTCCCTCTATCTATTTCTCTTGCTGGCTGTGTGCCTGTTTGTGCCATTGCTTTTTTCCTCTCTCCAGTCATCTATCAATCTCTATTGCGACGTCATTGTGTGTTCTTTGTCATTTGTGTGATGATCGGCCTGGAAGCAGGCTCTTAAAAAAGTAAGCCTGAGCTTTTTGAGACTGGTTTTTTGTCATATATCGTTGCTTGTCTGAAATTTGAAGGTGATTGCGGACCCGGAGATCGTTCGGCGATCGGCTGGGCCTGTTTATGAATCACCTGATAGATTTTGATGACAATTTTGGCGTTGTGATCGCCCTCCTC
The DNA here is from genome assembly GCA_035703945.1 of Ktedonobacteraceae bacterium. Taxonomy (GTDB): domain Bacteria; phylum Chloroflexota; class Ktedonobacteria; order Ktedonobacterales; family Ktedonobacteraceae; genus DASSXK01. The sequence continues at coordinate 6,592 of DASSXK010000754.1, forward strand.
GAATTGTGCCCGCTGAATAGAATGGCTTAAAGCATCATTGATAAGCTTCATGGGGCCGCCGAAGTTCTGGATATCGTGCAGCATTTCTGAATCGGTAACGATATAGTCGATGCGATCCCAGTTCTGTTGCAGCATTTGATCGTGTAGCTCGGGATCATAAGCGACGTTCCAGTAGACATTGGCGTAAGGATAGGTGCTACCGCGTCCGACGCCAGTTCCGCCTGATTCGCGCAGATCCATAAACAGGTAGCTATTGATAACGATGAACGCGCTATGAGGAATATTGGTGCGTATCCAACCCATAGCGTCTGTCTGAGCCTGGGTTGGCTGCTGGGTGAAAACGATTGAGGCGTTCGCTATGTCGTAGGGAACAAGCGCCAGAATCGCGGCGGACAGCAGAATTGTGCTGACTATTTTTATGCGAACCACGCGCCTGAGCCAGCCAAGAATCGTACTCGCCGCCATCGCCGTGTTGAGCGCAATCAGTGGGATCAGCGGGATGATATAGAAGGACAACACCACTCCGCCCCGCAGCAGGAGCAGCCAGAAACTGATTCCAAATACCGCCAGCAAGAGGAGCTTGCGATTCCACCAGCCGACCAGTAAGTTAAAGGCAATCGTAAAGATACTCAATTGCATCAGGAGATTATCGGCATGTGACCAGGCATACCAGCTATCGACAAAGCGTCCTTCAGACTGCGTACGCCCGGCTTGACCCAGAAAGGTCGCGAACATGCTGAGGTGATCATGTGTATCGCCGGGTAGGATTCCAGGCGGCAGGAGCTCACCTTTCAATATCGCCATCAACACAAATGTCGAAATAACTGCAATAACCGTGTAGATAAAGGAGACAAGCATAAACTTACGCTGAAACTTTGTTGTATGCAGCCAGACTGTGTAGATAACCGCCGGGAGGAACAAGATAAAGATTTCCTTCGAGAGGATGGCAATCCCAAAAGTTAACGCCCCCAGCACGATATACAATAAGCGACTATCACTGATCACAAGCAGGTAGATCGAGAGCAGGAGCCAGAAGGTTCCGACATTGTCTAGTAGCACCTGCCGTTGAAAATCCAGACTGAGAGGTGAAAGGGAGAAGAGCAGCATGGCCAGCAGCGCGGCGGCTCGACTTCCACCAAAGCGCCGAGCAATCAAATAAACAAGTAAGCTGGAACCGAGAGCGTAAAACAACATCAATACCCGGCCGCTATTGATGGCGTTTCCAAAGGTAAAAAAGCCGCCTGTCAATTGAATCCAGGCTGCGATCTGAATCCAGGCCAGTGGCGGATGCCCATATCCATAAGGATAAGGCGTAATTGAGCCGTGGATAATCGACCAGGCACTGGACATATAGGTTCCCTCATCCAGCTCGTAGCGTGGAAAAGCAAACATATTAAAGCTATGAGCCAGCGCTGAGATCACCAAACCCAGAAGAATCACCAGTTTTTCGAGCCACGGCGGAATTGGCAAACGTTTTTGGTGCGGATTAATCGGCTCAATGTTTGGCATCTGTCGAGTTGGGCTTGCGGCAATGTGGTCTTCCTGTTCCCTCATAACTTTGGGCATTGCTTCTGTTAGCCCGGATGGCTTGCGCAAGGGATCGCGCCGGTAATCTTGTTGATAGATCGTCCGGACAAAGAAATTCGGTTGCCGAAAGAGAATAAGCTGCTTGTCCTCGATTTCCAGAGGTTGTTTTAGCTCGGGAATCATGATCGTATCCAGATCGATCATAGATTCGGGATTGGATGATTTGGTCCCAGATGGTTCATCAGGACTGCTTTTTGGCTGTTCTGTGAAAGACATTGTCATATTTTTTTATACTCTATTCTTAAGCGGCTTTATTGCGATGTTGACCAATATGAGCGGTTTTTTCCCAATTTGTTGTGCCTTTTATATAGCGATAGACTGCACGTATTGCCCCTAATCCCAGGATTCCCTGATAGGGAAAGAAGGCCACCAGCATAATCAGGGCTTCACGCCAGCTCCATTTGCGTTGATGGGCCTTGAGAAACTCGTGTAGACCTGCCAGATCGATAAAAATTGCCAGGATAAAGCAATAGAGCGGTAAGAAGGTGAACATTGCAAGCCAGAGTGGAAGCTTTACCAGGAAGAACATGACCAGCGAGATTGGAACCATTAAGGCAAAAAAAGCCTGGAGTTCAGGCAGAATTAAGACATAAAAAGCCAGCAACCGCTGCGAAAACGACTCCAGCTTCAACCATTCCCCCTTAAAAAGGATTTGAATGAACCCCTGGTTCCAGCGAGTGCGTTGTTTAATAAATTGTTCAATATTATGAGGAGTCTCCTCACGGGTGACATAATCGTCGTCGTACATAATGCGGAGCCGGGCATGCGATTGACTCAGGCGTATCCCGAGGTCGGCATCTTCAGTCAGGCAGGTTTCGTCCCAGCCGCCAAGTTGCTCCATCAAATCTCGCCGCACAAAGACGGTGTTCCCACCGAGCGGTGTCATGCCGATGCGTGAGAAGAAATGCAAGGACGATTTGAACCAGAAGAAGTACTCAAGCACATTGAGAAAGCAAAACCAGCGTGTATTATGATTCATCAGTTGCACACCGCTTTGAATTGCATCCACATCTTCATTGAGCATGGTCGTGTTGATGATGTTAAGGATATTGGGGTGAGGTCCATCTTCAGCATCAAAGATCGTGACGATATCCCCACGCGCGACCTGTAATGCCAGATTTAGACCGTGGGGTTTATTAATAGGTTTGTCATTGAAAATGAGCAACTGGACATTTGGATCGGCGAGCTCCTCAATTTTGGCCTGAGCCTCCGCGATCGTGTCGGGATCATCTTCTCGGCAGATAGCAATGATCTGCATCAGGTCTTTGGGATAGTTCAGATCATAGACCTTTTGCAGTGTTTCGCGATAGACGTCCTCCTCATGCCGGGCGGGAAGCATAATTGTGAATGAGAGACAGGGATCGTGATAGACCGTCGGTGCGTGATTCATCCTGGCATTTTCGGGCCTTTCCCAAATGAAGAGGCGTAGCCGAATATTGAAAATTGCCTGAACCGTCATTAAGGCGATGACCAGTAGATAGAGAAGCTCCAGCAAGAAAACGATGGTTGTCACTTAATCTCTCCCTCTAGCATGGTATTGCCGCAATCAACAGATCGGTTTTTGCGCCACAGGTTACATGGTTAATCTGACCAACAGCAGGGGTTGTGGTTGTGGGAACAAGATAGCTGTCGGCTTCTGCTCCCCCATCACGGTGGAGCGTGATGACCAACACGCTGTTTCCCGCCAGACTGATGTCCTGGTTGTGCCATGGGCTGAGATGGAGCAATTGATCGGGTCCTTTAATCTGTATAAGCTGATTGGTTGATGATTTATTGACGAAAAGCAGACTTACCGTGTTATGGCTTTGATTCTGTGTGGCATACATGCTAATCGGGTCTCTTTGCATCGAGATTGGAATCAGCCTGGCCTGTAGCTTTGCATATAGTTGCATGACGCGAAACATTGGCGTTGGTTGTAAACCGTTGTTGGTGAAAAGAGGATAAGGATGTTCGACACCTTCTACTGAGAAAAATGCCACGTAGTCCGCTTGTTGGCTCATGAGTCTGCCAAGCGTATCGGCCCACCAGAGTGCGGCCTGTCCACGCGTTGGGACCTCGGCTTCGGGATTGGTATTGATCTCGGTGACGGCGATTGGAATCTCGCGTAGCAACGTTTGTTGGGCCAATTGATGCAAGGCTGGCATCAGATAATCCCATTCGGAGGGGCTGCTCAAGAGCAGGTCAGGGGTATGGCGGGCGTCGAAAAAGGGGTAGCGATGAAATGATATTCCATCCAGTAGTGTGACATGATTTGCTTTTTCATAGTCACTGATCCCTTTTAAGAAACCTTCCATCCAGAGTTGACCTGTGGCATCTCTTGGTCCGGCTCCCAAGCCATCGAATTGACTGATTTCGGGTCCAAAGACCTTGATGCTGGGGTCATTTTGATGCATAATCTTGGAAAATTGAATAAAATCGGCGGTGTATTGTGCGACTGTATAGAGTTTACCCGTCGCGGGATTAATCAGTCGATCCGGCTCGTTTCCCACCGTCCAAAATTTTACGGGGTGAAAGGGAGCATGGACATTCTTGCGTAAACTGCTTTTGGGATTATTCATGTAATCCACCCAGCTTCCAGCCAGATTGACACGCGCTTGTAAATTGGTGTCGTTGCCGACCTGAGGAGCAGAAAGACGAGCCTGGATCATCCCGGCTGCGTTAAGCTTGTTGAGCATCGCACTAAAGGAGTCAAGCTGTTCAAACGATAGAGTATGGTTCTCGCCCCAGTTTCCTCCAGGAAAGCGCACGAGCTTAATATGGGCGTCGCTCAGGCCAGATAGAATTGGTTGGGTATAGTTCATAAAGCCTGAGAAGCTCTGATCCATTGAGTTTGTGTCTACCTTTGGGAAGGCGTTAACGCCCAATAAATAAGGACTCACAGGTGTCGATTGCCGTAAGTCAATCGTAATAGATTGCTGCCCCCCAATTTCGACGTCAAATTGATCATTCGTCGGGCTGGCAATTGCGGCGACACGGACAAGCGCGAAAATAAGGGCGACACCTGCCGTGATATTAAGAAAGGTCAACATTCGCCGTTTTTTCTTACGTGGGCGGCCAGATAGTCCCTGCACTCGCTCTTTTGCGAGCGGAACAGGCTCCCGCTTCACTGCTGGAGATGCACTATCTGGTGAAAAGATATTATTCTGGATTTTCATGCAGTCCTCTGAATACAAGTGAGATATAGAGTTGTTTGTGTTTATAAATCTGTGAATCTATCTTTTTTGATGTTTTGGTGCCGAAGAGATGCGCCTTAAAGGTTGTTGGCGCCTGTCCGGGCTTTCAAATGAGCCAGGAGCTTCTAGTGAGATTAAGGGCAAGCATCCGCCTGTTTGTGGAGTTTCCAGACCTGCCTGGTAGTGGGAGCGCGCATTAATCATGGATTCCCTCACTACCAACCCAATCCTTTTTGAGGATAACAAACCCTTCAGGACATCACAACGAATAAAAGTATCATCATTTATGTACGAAAGTATCATTGTGGTGTATAAAGAGAATTCAGGATGCTTGTTGGAAGAGGTTGTATGGCTCATTTACCATGCGAATGGGGAATTTGGACTTGTCACAGCCCCGTGATTTCAGATAGACTGGTATGCAACAGCTATATATATGTGCTTACCACAGGGCTGGCCTAGATTGATGTAGGCATGAATTGGCGGTGGAGGCTATGTAGGGGATATGATAGCAAGATAGTTACCAGAAAGGAGTGGTGCCTGCCTTTGCCAGATAAAGCAGGTATCAAGCACTATGGATAAAAGTTTGAAGGTTGTCAGTGCATTTCGTTTTCCAGAGGAAGCTCATAAGCAGCTTAATGAGGCAGCAGGATCAGAGGTAGTCTTTGTCAGCAATGAGGAGGCTTTGCGAGAGCATTTGCCCGATGCAGAAGTACTCTGTATCTTTGACGTTCCTGCTAACATACAGGAGTTAGCTCCAAAGCTGCGCTGGCTTCAATTTCCGGGTGCCGGGGTTGACTCATTAGGAGCGGTTGGTTTGTTGGACGAGGGGAGCACGATTCAGATCACGACTGCTGCCGGAATTCATGCGACAAACATTACCGAGTATGTCTTCGGTAGTATGCTCATGTTCAATCGCTCCTGGCCGGAGATGATCCATCTCCAGGACCGCCATCTCTGGCCGCAGAGTCCTGGTTGGTATAATTTGAGAAACTGGGAGTTGTCGGGCAAAACCCTGGGTATTGTTGGCCTGGGAAGCATCGGACGGCGTGTCGCCGCGGTTGGACGCGCTTTTGAGATGCATGTGCTGGGAATGCGCTATTCCGCTAAAAAAGGCAAACACGACCCCGATGTAGATCAGCTATTCAGCCCAGATCAACTGACTGAAATGCTTGGGCAATGTGACTATGTTGTGCTTGCAGTACCTTTGACTCCTCAGACTGAGAAATTGATCGGAGAGCGGGAGTTGCGGGCAATGCGTAAAGATGCCTACCTGATAAATGTGGCAAGAGGCAAAGTAATCGATGAACCCGTCCTGATCCAGGCGCTGCAAGAGAAGTGGATCGCTGGCGCGGGTCTGGACGTGACTGAAACTGAGCCTTTGCCCGCCGATAGCCCTCTCTATGCTCTGCAAAATGTGATTCTGACTCCGCATATTTCTGGCGGTACCATATATTATGGTGAGAGGTTGGCAACGCTTTTTGCTGATAATATCCGGCGTTTTCGTAGTAAGAAGCCGTTACGCAACCTTTATGATCCTAAACGGCGTTATTAAGTTTTCTTTTTGTAATTGATAACCAGCAAGCCATTCACTTCGCTGACTGAACGCGTTTGTGAAGCCAGGAGCATCGTTGCCTACTTGCGAAGCGTTCAGGAGGCGCGAGAGCGCCGTTGAGAAGTGTCTTTGAATAACTGGCCATTCACTTCGCTGACTGAACGCGCTTGAGAAGCCAGGAGCATCGTTGCTCGAAGCGGTCCAAGCTGAAGCTTTCTAATGCTTCCTGCTTGGAAAGCGTTCAGGAGGCGCGAGAGCGCTGTTGCGAAGTGTCTTGTAATAGCTAGCAAGTGTCATGAGGCAGCCAATAGAATCGCCTGGTCAAATCAGGATATGGAATGGATTTATAATCATTGATGTATGATCTGGCGTTTCAGGTCGCTGTCTATAAGCATCGGCATCGAAGATAAGGAAGACTTTTATGAGCAAAGATTTGGGTTTAGTGAGCCGGTTGGGGGCTGACGCTGTTGGTCAGCCAGGTCAGCGCCGCTTTCGCCTTTTTGCCAGCAGTAGTGAGGGTTCAGCGATAATGTGGATGGAAAAGGAAGAGCTGAATCGACTGTCATTGCTGGTGGATAGAGTGCTGGCTCAAATTTCTGAGGGTCAAGTTCTGCGCACTGAAGCAGAAGCTGGTCAGATGCCTTCGACACCAGGGATGCCACCCGATTTCCCGCTTCGTCCAGATTTTGATTTTCAGGTTGCAGAGCTCAGCATGACGTATGATGAACGGAACGAACGTTTCCTTCTGACGGCCTCGCCACTGGAGATAGAGGAGGGCGAAGGTCAGGAGATTCGAGCCTGGGCAAATGAGGAAGAGGCGGTCTCATTTTTGTTTTCGCAATTTCAGGCCCAGGAGCTGACCCGCAACATTACCTTGCTTGTGCGCTCAGGGCGCCCTGTCTGCCCTTTGTGTGGAACTCCTCTGGATGGGTCTCCACATGCCTGTGTAAAGCAGAATGGACATCGTGAGATCGTTCAGGTGATCGAAGGGGAAGAGGGCGAAGGCAACGAGTAAAAACGCCTTTCCCCGTTAACATAAGCGAATGGGCGCAGAAGATTTATCTTCGCGCCCATTCAAGCTTTCATCTTTAATTCCCTCACTTTTTATTGAAGCAGCAGGGAATACCAGTGTTTTGATTATTCGATGTAGAAGTATTTGTTGGCTTTTTGAAGATAGGTCTCTTCATTGCCTTCAATCATTAGTTTGTGTAAGACAATGATATCCGCATCTGGCAAGTTTTCAACCGGCTGGACACAAATACGCATCACGGCATGCCCATTTTCGATTACCTGGATATATCCTCGGTTGCGAGGAACCCGGTAAATACGTTGGGGCTCGGTTGGGCTTGGCACTTCCAGATACCCTCGCCATGTAAGTTGATGATACTGTTCAGGCGTTAAGACGGCGTGGAGTAGCTCTGCCGCTCGCCGTTCTGCACGCGACCAACCTTTCAGGTGAGGTTGTAGCAGCAGCCAGAGCATTGGAGAGATAGCGAGAGCAACGAAGATCCAACCCAGGGCTGTAAAGACCTGAGTTGCCAGATTCATCCGCCAACGACCCTCGGGACCATCACGATCTGTTCGGCTGTTTCATCAAACTTCTCGATGCGCTGCGGGGCCTGGCCTGTCTCAATTTTGAAGGCGGTTGCGCCTTTTGAACGCTCTTGTGTGAAGATTCGTTCCGCTTCACGGACAGCGGCGGCGGCCTCCAGGTCTCCTTCGAGTGCCTTCTGCTTATCCCAGGTGATCCTGTCATCACCACGCCTTGACATCACCCGTAACATTCCCACAGTCGTGCCTCCTTCGTAGTCCTATGCCAAATAATATGGCGGCTTTCAACGAACATCTCTTCGTTACAAACCAAACTACAACAATACTACGGAGCTAGTTCCAGGGCCACGATGGGTATTCAGTAGGAGCTGAATACTTGCTCACCTTTTGTACGAGAGCGCATCTGCGGCATAATGCCAACGTCCTGTTACTATTGTACGTGACAGATAGGCTCTCGTCAATCCTAAAGTGAAGCAAGATATGTCAAGATGTAATATTTGATACTATTTCTTAATAATATAGGTGAGTGCGACTGCCCCAGGACCGGTATGGGTGCCGATCACAGGACCAAGTTTGTAGATCGGAATCTGGTCGTCATACACGGGCTTTAGGGCCTCAACCAGTTGTTTTCCAACCTGCTCATTTGATTCGGCAATCGCGATCTGCTCGATCTGGCCGGATTCTTTCAGGAGCTGAGCGATGCGTTCGAAGGCTTTCCCACGTGTTCGGGGGCGCTCAACTGTGACGACCTCACCCTCTTTCAATGAGATGATCGGTTTGACGCTCAGCATGTTTCCTAGCACGGCTGAGGCCGCTCCAATCCTTCCACCACGCTTGACATATTCCAACGTATCGAGGACGGCGAGCAGGTGGGTGCGATTCAGGCGATCCAGGAGGTTTGTTTTCAGCTCCTCTAATCCCAATCCATCGCGCGCTTCGACTGAGGCCCGCAGGACGGCCATCGACATGGCTGCGCTGATGTTTTCTGAATCGATCACTTCAATTGGAACCCGGCGCTCTTCATCGGTGAGGGATTCGCTGGCGGTGCGAGCTGATTGGTAGGTGCCGCTTAGCTTGCCAGAAAGATGGACCGACAAAATACCGTCTGCACCTTCGCTAATCAGCTTGCTATAGGCTTCCTGGAATTTTGCCGGGGAAGGCTGTGAGGTACGAGGCAGGTCTTTGCTGGCCTGGAGCTTTTCATAGAAGCCCGCAGTATCTAAATCAACGTTATCGAGGTAGGCCTCATCGCCAAAAAATACGGTTAGCGGGACAACCGTAATGCCTAATGCTTCGGCTTGATCTGCTGGTAGATCCGCTGTGCTGTCTGTAACGATCCGAACGGCCATGCTGATTCTCCTGAAAATATGGAAATAGAAGTGGGAGCGGAAATTAGATGGTAAGTCTGCTCCCAGCTTGATTGATTATTCAGCGGAGAGAATGTAGGCGTAATGTGGCTGGCCACCACTTACAACCTCAATCTCAATGTGCGAATATTGTTCTTTGATACGTCTTGCAGTCTCCTGAGCAGCGTCTTCTGTGACATCCTCACCATAATACAAGGTAATGATCTCGTACTTGTCGATGTTCATGCGTTGCAAGGTTTCTTTCATGACATATTTGATATCCTCGCCGGCAATCGAAAGGTTGCCGTTGATAATACCAATATAATCTCCCTCACGTACACGTACCCCGCCGATCTGGACGGTTCGGACTGCCGTTGTGATCTCTGCTGTTTGCAGATGCCTGGCGGCTTCGGTCATGTTCTGGACGTTGGTTTCAAAATTGGCGTCGAAATTGAAGCTTAGGAGGGCTGCGATGCCTTGCGGCATGGTGTCGGTTGAGATGATCGCAACTTCTTTTTCGCAGAGCGCCAATACCTGGCGTGCGCTCAATAAGACGTTGCTATTGTTTGGCAGGAGGATAACCTGGTCTGCTGAAACGCGATTAACGGCTTCAAGCAGCTCCTCTGTGCTGGGATTCATGGATTGGCCGCCGGTGACGATGGCACTGACACCGAATTCTTTGTACAATTGCTCAAAACCAGGACCCGAGACGACCGCAACGGTGGCAATTTTGGAGTGCTGGAGCGTCTTTTCCGGTTCTTCTTCTTGTTTCTCGGCAGCTTCTTCGGCATGCTCGGCATTACTTTCGGCTTCGTAGGCCAGGCTTTGTTCCTGAAGGTTTTCGATGTTGATATCAAGCAGGCTTCCCAGCCCTACTCCGTAGTCAAGGACCTTACCGGGCCATTCAACGTGGGTATGGACCTTGAGCATCTTCTCATCGCCTGCAACGACGGTGGAGTCGCCTCCCATGTCGATAATATGCTGGCGAATCTCCTCAACGTTCAGGCTGGTTCCACGTAACAGGAAGACGACTTCGTAGCCAAATTCTTCCTCGACCGTCACGCGTCCTTTTTTTGTATGCCCTTCTGTATGAGGGGGAGCAACAATCGTGGCTGTCTGGGAAGCCTCTTCTGGTGTCCCGGACTGTCCGCGAATGTAGCGAAGGATGCCTTCAAGCAAGATATAAAAGCCTTGTCCGCCTGAATCAACAACCCCGGCTTGCTTGAGTTTTGGCAACAGATCGGGTGTGCGGCTAACGGAGTGGCGAGCGGCGGTTACTGCTTCTTGAATCAACCCGATAAGATCGTCTCCACGTTCCGCGCTGATCTGGGTGGCGTCGGCGGTTTCACGCACAACAGTCAGGATCGTCCCTTCTACCGGCTTAATCACTGCGCGGTAGGCCAGGCGTGAAGCTTCCTGAAAGGCCCTGGCGAGGTCAGTAGCGGTAAAGGTCTGCTTTTTATCCAATCCTAAAGCGAGACCCCGTAAGGTCTGGGAGAGGATGACGCCAGAATTTCCTCGTGCGCCCAGCAAGGCGCCATGTGAAAGCTTGCCAGCGATAACTCCGGCCGAGGTTTCTTCGCTATTTACAATTCCTCGAATTGCGGCCTGCATGGTGGCGGACATATTAGAGCCTGTATCGCCGTCGGGGACAGGAAAGACGTTGAGGGCGTTAATATTTTCGCGGTGTACTTCTAACCACGCCGCCCCCACCAGCATAGCCTTTTTTAGGTCCTGCCCATCGAAAACTGTAATGCGTCTAGGGCGCTGCAAGCGCGTTGCACGTGGTGATTTTTCCTGCATAATGGCATTGCTACCTTTTTGTGATTTAGTTTTTTGTTGGCTGGTTTGATCCATCGGTTGTCAGTCCCTGGATATTTACATTCACCTGTGCGACAGGAACCCCGAGCATCTTCTCGATGGAGAATTTTATGCTGCTCATTATATTATGAGCAATCTCTGACATTCGCAAGCCGTATTCCAGTGCAACATAAACCTCGATCACTATCTGGTCATTTACAACATGTACCTGCACACCTTGATTGCTGTGCTCTGCCGATAGGATAATGGCTTGTCCATTGTGTAAACGAGGGGCCGCCAAACCTCGTACTCCATAGCATTCATACACGGCCTGTACTGCGATTGTATGGATAGCATTGGGTAGTACTTCAATCCTACCAAGTGGGCGCGAACCATGTTCTGGTTGGATTGCATGTGTTTTTGACATGCGTTTTTCTTCTCTCTCTGCTCTTGCCAAAACGATTGATACCGTGATATACTCGCATGGCGTGATTCGGGTACACTCTTCGAGTGCCCGTTGGTCACTGATGAAGTATATCAAAGCATCAAGGGATAATCAAGAGAAAGACGAAAGGCGCACCCGCCTTGTGTGGTGGGGCTGTTTGCTTTTCGACTCTTGCTTTATAGCATCAAGTGCATACACGCTGGTGCGTATTCGTAGGGATAGAGAGGAGTATCCAATGTCAGGCCGTTGTGAAGTTTGCCATCGTAAACCTATGTATGGCAATAATGTTAGTTTCTCTCAGCGTCGTACTCGCCGCCGCTTCGTGCTGAATGTTCAGCATCGCCGAATTGAAATTGATGGCGTGGTGCGCCCGGTTAACATCTGCACCCGTTGTCTGCGCAGCATGAACAAGTTGCCAAAAGTGCGCTAATAGCCGTCCCGAAATGGTCAAGGCTGTAACCTGTTGAAGGCTATTAGCGTCGTTTCGGGCGGCTATTGTGCTGCCAACGGACGTTTGGTGCGCTCAAAACGCGTCCTTAATTGTCCACATGCTGCCGCAATGTCGTCTCCCCGCTCGGCTCGCACACTGTTGCTGACGCCGTGTTCAAAGAGGATGTTGCGGAAGGTACGAATCGCATCTGGCCCAGATGGGCGATAATCGGCAGAGGTGGCATTCACGGGTATGCAGTTAACATGAGCTAGCTGCTCCAGTGGCGCGAGTAAGGTGCCCAGTTGGTGCGCATACGCTGGCGTATCGTTGACACCCGCGATCAGGACATATTCAAATGTCACCTGCCTGTTAGTTTCCGCAATATAGCCCTTTACAGCTTCCAGCAACTCCTCGATCGGGTACTTCCGGTTAACTGGCATTGTTTTTCCACGCAGCTCATTTGTTGGTGCGTGTAATGAGATTGCCAGGTTCACCTGAAGGTGTTCTTTGGCTAGCTTACGAATCGCTGGCACCAATCCTACTGTCGAGACTGTCATATGTCTCGCTCCCAGGTTGAAGCCTTCTGCACTGTTCAGAATACGTAACGCCTGTAGTACATTGTCGTAGTTGTGTAGAGGTTCTCCCATCCCCATTAAGACAATGTTGGTAATATGGTCTATCGGTTTACTTCCTGGAAGCCCTGCGGCTGTCCAGGCTTGTTTTTGTAGCTCCCTGGCAAAGTAGAGCACCTGACCGACGATCTCTCCTGCGGTCAAATGCCGATCAAAGCCCATCTGGCCGGTCGCGCAAAAGGTGCAGCCAAAAGCGCAGCCCGCTTGCGAGGATACACAGACCGTGGCCCGTGCGCTGCTTTCTTTCATGGGAGGATAGAGCATCAGGACGGATTCTACCAGTTTCCCATCAGCCAGCTCCAGCAGAATTTTACGTGTGCGATCATCTTTGGAATGCTGTTCGCTCCGCGTTATTTCTGTTCCGAGTCTGGCTTCTTTTGCGAGTTTAGCGCGCAGAGCTTTTGGCAGATTGGTCATTTCCTGAAAGTCGCTAACCAGTCGCTGATATATCCAGCTATAGATCTGTTTGGCGCGAAAAGCGGCCTCTCCCTGTTCAACCAGCCACTCTTGTAATTGTGGTAGGGTGAGTGAGAGCAGGTCGGTTCGCTTATCGTTCGTATGTGTTTGTATCTGAGATACAGGTGGTTGTGTGGTCATGGCTTTCATTATAGCACGAAAAAATACCAGTGTAATTAGGAAAATGGTGGATCATCTAACTTGTATTGATGGGCTTTTGTGATTCTACAAGTG